>CAMVOG010000207.1 GCA_947169005.1 uncultured Clostridia bacterium
GAGGAGCGGGAGCTGGTGGCCGAGGCGCTGCAGGGCTGAGCCCCATAGAAATCAAGTAGTACGGGAGAGAATGAACCATGACGACCCATCTGATCCTATCCTTTTTCATTGCCTTCGCCGTCACGGCGGCGCTGGGCTTCGTGCTGATCCCCCTGCTGCGCCGCTTGAAGGCGGGGCAGAGCATTAAGCGCAACGGACCCGTCTGGCACATGAGCAAGGAGGGGACCCCAACCATGGGCGGCCTCATGTTTATCGCCGCCATGCTGCTGGTCTGCCTGATCTTCGCCCTTATCTACGGCGGGCGGGACGGCGCGGTGCTGGCGGCCATGTTCGGCTTTGCCCTGGTCTTCGGCGTCATCGGCTTTGTTGACGACCTGGCGAAGATTCGCCATCACGGAAACGAGGGTCTCACCGCCCTGCAGAAGTTCCTGCTGCAGTTGGCCGCCGCCGTGGCCTTTGTGCTGCTCCTGCGGCACCTGGGCTATCTGACGCCCAATCTCTACGTGCCCTTCTTTAACGTCACCTGGCCCCTGCCCGAGGTGGTGTATATTCTCTTCGCCGCCTTCGTCATCGTGGGCACGGTGAACGCCGTGAACATCACCGATGGGGTGGACGGGCTCGTCAGCGGCGTGTCGCTGCCCGTGGCGCTCTTCTTCGCCGTGGTGGGCTTCTTGTGGGCCATGCCCGTCCAGGGCATCTTTGCCGCCGCTCTCCTGGGCGGCCTCGCGGGCTTCCTGGTCTGGAACTTCAACCCCGCCAAGGTCTTCATGGGGGACACGGGCTCCCTTTTCCTGGGCGCCGCCATCTGCGGCCTGGCCTTTGCCTTCGATATGCCTCTGATCCTCATTCCACTGGGCATCGTCTATATCTGCGAGACTCTTTCGGACATCATCCAGGTCTGCTATTTCAAGGCGACCCACGGCAAGCGCATTTTCAAAATGGCTCCCCTGCACCATCACTTTGAGAAAAGCGGCTGGAGCGAAAAGAAGGTTTTCACCGTTTTTACAGCCGTTTCCGTCCTTTTTGCCCTGCTTTCCCTCCTGGGCGTCTCTGGCCGTTACGGAATGTAGTCTCTGAAAGCTGATCTCTGAACGCTGAACGAAGCAAGAAAAAGGAGGCTGACGCCGTGCCCCGCGATTTTGATTTTCCCCGCAGCTTCGAGCGGACACGTCTGCGCCGCGGCCGTATGGATATTCCCTTCCTGGCTATGGTCCTTACGCTGCTGATCATCGGCGTCATCATGATCCTTTCGGCCAGCTTTGCCCGCTCCTACTATGAGCAGGGCAACCCCACCGTGGTCTTCCGCAGGCATCTGCTTTTTGCGGCCTTTTCCGTGGTGGTCATGTACGTTTCCTCCTGGGTCCGTCCCAGCCTGATCCGCAAATACTCCAAAATACTGATGTTCATCTCCGCGGGCCTGCTGGTCGTGGTGCTGGCCATGGGCAAGCTGGCCGGCGGCGCGACCCGCTGGATCGGCACGGACAGAGCGGGCTTTCAGCCCTCCGAGATCACAAAGCTGGCCGTGATCCTTTATTTCCCGGCCATTTCCTGCCGCTATAAGAATCAGATCCGCACCATCCGCTACGGCATCGTGCCCTTCCTAATCTGGCTGGGCGCCATCGCGGTGCTGCTGATCCTGGAGCCCCACTATTCCGCCACCATCATCGTCCTGGCCCTGGGCTTCGTGCTCATGTTCGCCGGGGGCAGCAGCATCAAGCATTTGCTCGTTATCGGCGCCGTCGGCGTCGCCGGGATGGCCGTCATGCTCATCATGCGCGGCTACACGGCGGATCGCATCGCCGCCATGCAGGACCCCTTCTCCCAACTGCAGAACGACGGCTGGCAGATCGTCCAGTCCCTCTACGCGGTGGGCTCCGGCGGCCTTTTGGGCATGGGCCTGGGCCAGGGCATGCAGAAATACCTTTGGCTCCCCATGGAGCATAACGACTATATTTTCGCCGTGATCTGCGAGGAGCTGGGCTTTATCGGTGCGGTGCTGATCCTCATTCTCTTCGTTCTGCTCATTCTCCGGGGCTACTGGCTGGCGATCCATGCCCGTGACCGTTACAGCGCCCTCATCATTATCGGCATCACGACCCACTTGGCTCTGCAGGTGATATTGAACGTGGCGGTGGTGCTGAATATCATTCCCAGCACGGGTATTTCCCTGCCCTTCATCAGCTACGGCGGCACCGCCCTCTTCATTCAGATGGCGGAAATGGGCATCATTCTCAGCGCGTCCCGGGATATCGAAGAAAAGTAAGGGGGAGCCTTATGCGCGCCTTATTCGTCTGCGGCGGTACCGCCGGCCATATCTATCCCGCCATCTCCGTGGCGGACCGTCTTCGTGAGCGCTATCCCGAGGGGGCCTTCCTCTTCGTGGGCGTGGACGGGGCTATGGAGACCCGCCTGGTCCCCCGGGAGGGCTACGAGATCAAAACGCTGAACGTCTCCGGTCTGCGCCGCTCCCTGCGGCCGAAGGACCTGGTCCATAACGTGAAGGCCGTCTGGCATACGCAGACGGCCCAGATCAAGGCGAAAAAGATTTTGAAGGAATTCAGGCCGGACGTGGTGCTGGGCACCGGGGGCTACGTCTGCTATCCCGTCATCCGGGCCGCGAAAAGCCTCGGCATCCCCAGTCTGATCCATGAGTCCAACGCCGTGCCGGGCCTCACCACCCGCATGCTGGAAAAGACGGTGGACCGGGTGCTGGTGGGCTTTGAGGAAAGCAGGGCGCACTATGCGCAGCCCGACAAGGTCGCCGTTACGGGCACCCCGGTCCGCAAGGGCTTCACCACCCTTTCCCGCGGGGAGGCGCGCCGGGCTATCGGCTATACGGACGCCCGGCCCCTGCTGCTGTCCTTCTGGGGCTCCCTTGGGGCCGCGCGGATGAACGAGTATACCGCCGCGCTGATCGCCCAAAACGAGGAGGAGGGCGTTTTTCGCCAGGTCCACGCCAGCGGCGGGGGAGAGAAGGAGGAGCAGCGTCTGCGCGGTCTGATCGGCCGGGAGAAGCTGCAATACACGGACCTGCGCCCCTTTATTTACGACATGCCGACGCTGATGGCCGCCGCGGACCTGGTCCTTTGCCGGGCCGGAGCCTCCACGGTGGCGGAGCTCTGCGCCACGGGCACGCCCTGCCTGCTGGTCCCCTCGCCCAACGTGACCAATAACCACCAGGAGAAGAACGCCCGGGTACTGGAAAAACGGGGCGGCGCGGTGGTGCTGACGGAGCCGGAGTGCAGCGCGGAGAAGCTGTGGACGCTGGTGCGCGATACGGTGGAGGACCCGGCAAAGCTGGCCCGGATGTCCGCCGCCATGCTGGAGCTTGGCCGCCCCGAGGCGGTGGAAAACATCGTGGAAACGATGCTCTCCCTTTTGAAGCGCTGAACAAGGGCTTCCCCTCCCGCATAGGATGGTCTATCCCATATGCCGGAGGAGACCATGGAGCATTATTTGATCGACGGCGGAAGGCCGCTGTACGGAAGCGTCGGGACCCAGGGGTCCAAAAACAGTATTTTGCCGATCATGGCCGCCGCCTTGCTTTCGGAGGAGGGCTGCCGCCTGGAGAATTGCCCCCGCCTCAGCGACGTGGAAACGGCCCTGGCTATCCTGCGGCTGCTGGGCTGCCAGGGTAAGCTGCGGGGCCATGCGCTGGAGCTGGACTGCTCCCGCGCGGCCTTTGCCGCCGTGCCGACGGCACTGGCGGGAAAGATGCGTGCCTCCATCCTCTTTTTGGGGCCGCTGCTGGCCCGCTTTGGGCGGGCGGAGCTGCCCCTGCCCGGAGGCTGCCGCCTGGGTCCCCGGCCTATCGACCTGCACCTGGCCGCCCTGCGGCGGCTGGGCGCGGAGATCAGCCTGGAGGAGGGCCGCC
>CAMVOG010000208.1 GCA_947169005.1 uncultured Clostridia bacterium
AGCGACGCCAGCGCCGTAGGCGCTGAAACCCCGCATCATGTAGTGGGCGGCGCCTCGACGCCCCGCAATCGCACCCTGTAGGGGCCACCGTCCTCGGTGGCCCGGCGACGCCGCAGCGTCGCCAGCGCCGCAGGCGCTGAAAGAATCAACAGCCTGACAGACAGCAAAGGGACTGTAACATAATAAGAACATATGGGGAACAGATGTCATCCTGAGCGTAAGCGAAGGATCTTTTATGGGCAGCACAAGTCCGAAAGATTCTTCGCTGCGCTCATAATGACGACTTGAAGCGAATGCTCGTACAGCAAGACCGTTTGCTTATGAATAACGGCACGCCCTGTTCCCTGAGCCCTGTTGCCCTGTCCCCTTGTTTTTTGTCGAAAAATGTTGACTATCTCTCCCCGCGATAGTATAATATCTCCCGGAAATTTTCCAGCGCACAACTAAATACATCTGTCGGAGGGAATAGCATGGATCTTACGTACAACATCAAGGACAAGCCCAAATTCGGCCAGACGGTACTCTTCGCCCTGCAGCAGCTGCTGGCGATCATGGCCGCCACCATCGCGGTTCCTGCCATTATCGGCAATGGCATGAGCCAGACCGCCGCCCTCTTCGGCGCTGGCGTCGGCACCCTGGTCTATCTGCTCTTTACCCGCTTCAAGAGCCCCGTGTTCCTGGGCTCCTCCTTCGCCTTCCTGGGCTCGATGGCTACCGCCTTTGCGGGCGCCGTCTCCATGGAGGCCGGTTACATGGGCCTGATCCTGGGCGCGCTCTTCGCCGGGCTCGTCTACGTCGTGATCGCCATCGTGGTCAAGGCCGTGGGCACCAAGTGGATCGACGTCATCATGCCCGCCGTCGTCATCGGCCCCACCGTCGCCATCATCGGGCTCTCCCTGGCAGGGAACGCCGTGGGCGACCTGCTGGGCACCTCCGGCGCTGTGGCCAACGGCGCCTCCACCTACGTCTGCCTCATCTGCGGCCTCGTGACCCTGGCCGTCACCATGCTCTGCTCCGTCTTCGGCAAGAAGATGCTGAAAATGATCCCCTTCATCATCGGCATCCTGGCGGGCTACGTCGTGGCGACCGTCTTCACGCTCATCGGCAACGCCACCGGCAACCCCGCCTTCCAGATCATCAATTTCAGCCTCTTCAACAGCATAACCTGGGTGCCTGACTTCACCTTCATCACCGCCGCCAAGGGCATCAATCAGCTGGACGGCTCCTACATCGCCACCATCGCCGTGGCCTACGTGCCCGTGGCCTTCGTGGTCTTTGCCGAGCATATCGCGGACCATAAGAACCTGTCCTCCATCATTGGCATCGATCTTCTGAAGGAGCCCGGCCTGCACCACACCCTCCTGGGCGACGGCGTCGGCTCCTTCGCGGGCGCCATCTTCGGCGGCTGCCCCAACACCACCTATGGCGAGAGCATCGGCTGCGTGGCCATCTCCGGCAACGCCTCCGTCATCACGATCCTCTACACCGCCATCCTCGCCATCATCATTTCCTTCTTCGGCCCCTTCGCCACCTTCCTGGCCACGATCCCCAGCTGCGTCATGGGCGGCGTCTGCATCGCCCTCTACGGCTTCATCGCCGTGTCCGGCCTCAAGATGATCCAGAAGGTGGATCTGAACGAGAACAAGAACCTCTTCGTGGTCTCCGTGATCCTCATCGCGGGCGTGGGCGGCATGGCCGTTTCCTTCGGCTCCGTCACCGTCACCGAGGTGGCCTGCGCGCTGATCCTGGGCATCCTCACCAACGTGATGCTTTCGAAGAAGAAAAAGACCTGAGCCAATATCGGCAAAACCCTTTCGCGGGGCTGCGCTTTTCAGCGCGGCCCCGCGTTTTTGTCGCAACCCCTTGAAAGAAGGGGAAACACATGATACTATGAATATATGAAAGTGATGCAGAAGACCCCGCAAAGGGTCCCACGAAAAAGAGAACGAGAGGGAAGCCATGCTGAAAAGCCATGAGAAATTCCATTCTGCCAACGGGAAACGACAGATCCTGGTGGCGGACGATGAAATGATCAACCGGGAGCTCCTGGGTGAGATGCTGAAAAGGGATTATGAGCTGCTTTTCGCCTCTGACGGCGCCGAGGCGCTGGACGTGATCCGCCGGTATCAGGACACCCTGTCTCTGGTGTTGCTGGATATTCTGATGCCTGTCCTGTCCGGCCTGGAGGTCCTCAAAGCCGTGAAGGAGGAGCCGGCCCTGGCTCGCATCCCCATCATCGTGACCACCGCCGAGAAGGAGACGGAGCTTGAAAGCCTGAGCCTGGGAGCGGTGGACTTTATCCCCAAGCCATATCCCGCCGTGGGCGTGATCCAGGCCCGGGTCCTGCGCATCATCGAGCTGTCGGAGGACCGGGAGATCATCCAGTCCACGGAGCGGGACGAGCTGACGGGGCTGTATAACCGGGAGTATTTTTACCGTTACGCCGAGCAGTATGACCAATACCATAAGGAAACGGAAATGGACGCCATCATCGTGGACGTAAACCACTTCCGCATGATCAACGAGCGCTACGGACGTCCCTACGGGGACGAGGTGCTGCGCCGCATCGGCGAGCGGGTGCGGGAAATGGTGAAGGATTCGGGGGGCATCGTCTGCCGCCGGGAGGCGGACACCTTCATGGTCTACTGCCCCCACCGGGAGGACTACGAATCCATTATGAAGAACGCCTCCATCCACCTGGCGGGGGAGAAGTCCGCAGAAAACCGCGTGCGCCTGCGCATGGGCGTTTACGCCAAAGCGGATAAGTCCATCGACGTCGAGCGCCGCTTTGACCGGGCGAAGATGGCCGCGGACACCGTGAAGGGCAGCTTCACCCGGCTCATCGGCCTTTATGACAACAAGCTCCATGAGCAGGAGCTTTTTGCCGAGCAGCTTATAGAGGATTTCCCCGCTGCCATCGCGGAAAAGCAGTTCCGGGTCTACTATCAGCCGAAGTTCGATGTGCGCCCGGAAACTCCTGTTCTGAACAGCGCCGAGGCCCTCGTCCGCTGGCAGCATCCCAAGCTGGGCATGATCAGCCCCGGCGTGTTCATTCCGCTTTTTGAGGAAAACGGCCTCATTCAGAAGCTGGATACCTACGTCTGGGAGGAAGCGGCCCGGCAGATTCGGGAGTGGAAGGACCGCTTCGGCTGCTCCGTCGCCGTTTCCGTGAACGTGTCCCGTATCGACCTGTACGATCCCGGCCTGGTGGAGAAGCTGGCGCGGATCGTCCGGGAGCACGGGCTGACGGGGAAGGACATGCTCCTGGAGGTGACGGAATCCGCTTATACCCAGGATTCAAAGCAGATCATCGACATGGTGAAGCGGCTTCGGGAGCTGAGCTTCCAGGTGGAAATGGACGATTTCGGCACAGGCTATTCCTCTTTGAACATGATTTCCACCCTGCCCATCGACGTTTTGAAGCTGGATATGCATTTCATCCGCGATGCCTTCCGGGAGGGCGGCAACACCCATATGCTGGAGGTCATCATCGACCTTGCCGATTATCTTGCCGTCCCCGTGGTCGCGGAGGGCGTTGAGACGAAGGAACAGCTCGACGCTTTGAGAGCCTTGGGCTGCGACATCGTACAGGGCTACTACTTTTCCAGGCCGGTCCCGGCAGAGGAATTCGAGCCCTTCATCCTGCAGCAAAAGGAGGCGGACGCCGCAGCCGAGGGAGAGGCGGAGGCCCTGCCCGCGAAAGCGCCCGCCGAGCCGGAGGAGCGCACCCGCCCGATCCTGGAGAGCATGGAGCGGGAGCAGGTGGGCCCGGCGGAAAAGGAGGTGGAGACCGAATTTTCCGATCGCCCGGGCATCCCTCTCAAAACCACCACGATCTTCTTCACGATCCTGGCG
>CAMVOG010000209.1 GCA_947169005.1 uncultured Clostridia bacterium
GCGCTTTCGCAGCCCGCCAGGCCGCCGCCCAGCACCACGACCCGCTGCCCGATCTCCCCCAGCCGCCGGGACAGCTCGGTAACGGATATTACCAGCGGACTCTCGATCCCGGGGATGGGTGGGATTGCAGGCTCCGCCCCCAGGGCGGCCAGCACCGCCTCCGGCTGCAGCTCCCGCACCAGCTCCGGGGTCACGGGCGTATGCAGCCGCAGCTCCACCCCGGCCCGGTACAGCAGGGTCTCCATGGTGTCGATATACTTGTCAAAGGCCGCCTTGAAGGGCACCGCCTCCTCCGCCAGCAGGCCGCCGCCCAGCCGCGCCGCTTTTTCACATAGCGTGACCTGGTGGCCCCGCCGGGCCGCTGTCAGCGCCGCCTGCATGCCGCCGGGGCCGCCTCCGGCCACCAGCACCCGCAGGCTCCGCTCCGCCGGGGGCATGCTTTTCGCCTCCACCTCCCGGCCGATCTCCGGATTCAGGGCGCAGACGCGGGTCTGGGTCAGCATCCGCTCCGCGTGGCACATGAAGCAGCGCATGCAGCGCAGAATCTCCTCGGGACGATTTTGTTCCACCTTATGGGGCAGGTCCGGGTCCGCCAGCAGGGCGCGGGCCATGCACACCACGTCCGCCTGTCCGGAGGCGATGATCTCCTCCATCTGCTCCGGCTCGTTTAAAGCCCCTACCGTCGCCACGGGGATGGAAACTGCACTCTTCACGGCGGCGGCCAGGCGCACGTTGCAGCCCGGCTCCGCAAACATGGAGGGATGGGTCATCCAGAAATCGCTCTCATCCCCGGCGGAGACGTGCAGCAGGTCCACCCGGCTTTCCACCAGGCGGGCGAAGGCGATCCCGTCCTCCAGAGTGATGCCGCCGGGGGCGCTCTCCATGGCGGAAAAGCGCAGCTCGATGGGAAAGCCCGGCCCCACCTCGGCGCGGATGGCGTCCAGGATCTCCAGGCAGAGGCGGGCGCGGTTTTCCAGGCTGCCGCCGTAGGCGTCCTCCCGCCGGTTGGTCAGGGGCGAGAGAAATTGATGGATCAGCCAGCCGTGGCCCGCGTGGAGCATGAGCATATCGAAGCCCGCCCGCTTCACCAGGGCCGCGCCCTTAGCGAAGAGCGCCACGGTGCGGCGGATTTCCTCCTCCCCCATGGCCTTGACCCGGGTGCCGTTGGCCGTCACTGTGTCCATGGGGCCGAAGTGGAGCTCCGCATCCGCCGTCTGCTCGGCGGCAACCACGTCAAAGGCCGAGTGCATGCCCGCGTGGTTCAGTTCAATGGACGCCAGGGCCCCGTGGCGCTTGATGGCCCGGGCGGCGTTGGTAAGCCCGGCCAGCACGCCGGGATTCTGCAGATTGATAAGCCGCCCGTGGCCCTTGCCGTGGGCATAGTCCACGCAGGCCTCGCTGACGGTGACGATGGCTGCGCCGCCCTTGGCCCGCCGCTCATAAAAGGCGATGGCCCCCTCGGTCAGACAGCCGTCCTCCGTCAGATCGGGAAAGCCCATGGGCGCGGAGCACATGCGATTGCGCAGCACGCGCTTTCCCAGGCGCAGCGGGGCGCAAAGGGCGGGATAAAGCGGGGTAAAGGCTTCGGGCATGGAGAATCGCCTCCTGATGTGCAGATTTATTCACCGCTGAGCTCTTTTGTTCTATCCTATCATCATTCCGCCCCGTTTGCAAGCAAAAAGACACCCCGCGGCGCTTGGCTCGCAGGGTGTCCCTTGTATGCGTCTTATTCCGCGTCTTCCCAGTTGTGCCACACGTTCTGCACGTCGTCGAAGTCCTCGAACATGTCCAGCATCTTCTGCATGTTCTTGATGTCGCCCTCGTCGGTGAGCTTGACGTAGTTCTGGGGGACCATTTCGGCCTGGGCGGAAAGGAGCTTGTAGCCCTTCTTCTCCAGGGCCTCGGCCACGGGGGCGAAGCCGTCCGGGTCCGTATAGACGGAGAAGACCGCGCCGTCCTGCTCAAAGTCCGCGGCGCCGGCGTCCAGCGCGTCCATCATCACGGTCTCCTCGTCCAGGTCCTCGTCCTCATTGTCGATGACGATGACGCCCTTCTTGTCGAAGGACCAGGAGACGCAGCCGGAGGTGCCCATGTTTCCGCCGTACTTGTCGAAGTAGTGGCGGACCTCGGAGGCCGTGCGGTTGCGGTTATCCGTCATGGTATCCACGATAATGGCCACGCCGCTGGGGCCGTAGCCCTCATAGGTGATGCTCTCGTAGTTGGAGGTATCGCCGCCGCCCAGGGCCTTTTCGATGGTGCGCTTGATGTTGTCGTTGGGCATGTTGGCGGCCTTGGCCTTGGCCACCACGGAGGCCAGGCGGGAGTTGTTCGCCGGGTCGCCGCTGCCGCCTTCCTTGACGGCCACGATCATTTCGCGGGCGATCTTGGTGAAGGCCTGGGCGCGCTTGGCGTCCTGAGCGCCCTTGGTTTTCTGTATGTTATGCCATTTGGAATGTCCTGACATGCTGTGATGCACTCCCCTCATGTTTTAACTAAGGTATTGTATCACAGCTTTCCCGATTGTTCAAGTAGTTTTTGCGTTTCTCAGCGGGCCCGGGGGATCAAAAGCAGGGTATCCGCCTCCGGCGGGTCGGCGGCCATGCCGGGATTGGCCTCCCGGATGGCGGCGACGGTGGTATTGAAGCTCTTGGCCAGCTCCCAGAGGCCCCTTTTCCCGTCGGTGCGCAGGGCCGTGACGGAGGGGGTATAAAAGTCCTTCGTCTCCTCCTCGTTCAGCTCCAGCTTTTCCGGGGTAGTCAGCAGCAGGCACTCCTCCTCCCGAGACAGACGGCAGAGGGGCACCCGCAGCTCCAGCCCGCCGGAGACGGGCCGGGCCGTCGCCTCCCCGGTCCAGAGGGCGGCGGCGGGGGCCGTGAGGCTCAGGGCCGCCGTATCCGTCAGCGTGGTGAGGCGGCCCTCCCCGGTCTCGCAGAGGACCCGGACCCGCAGCTCCCGGCGGCCCTCCCCGTCCGCCTTGCCCAGACGGGCGGCGACGGAAAGCACGTTCTTCACGGGCTCGGCGCATTCCAGCAGCTCCGTCACCGCGTCCTCCTCCACCCGACCAGGCTCCGAGCGGTAAAGGCGCAGCTCCCGGGGCGTCAGCTCCAGCTCATGGTGCAGGCAGTAAGCGTCCGTGACGCAGCGGGGCTCCGTGGTCTGCCAGGCGAAAAAGACGGCGGCCACGCCCAGCTCTGCGTTGATAAGGGTCCCCTCTTCTCCCTCGGCGGGCTCCAGGCGCACGCCCGTGAGCTGCAGCTCCGCCGCCGCTGCCTCCGGCTCTGTGGAAAGGCCCGTGTCCCAGAGCTGGGAGAAGGGCAGCGCCAGCTCCGCGGAGCAGAGCTCCCCGCTCTCCGCCGCCCGGTAGACCAGCTCCGCCACCGCCCGGCAGCGGGCCGCCAGCCGGGGCCCCGCCGCCGTGACCTCCTCCGTCACCAGCCGCACGCGGCTTTTCAGCAGCTCCCCCCGCCGGGGCTTGGAGCCGCCCAGGGCCAGCTCCCCCGTGACGGGGAAGCCCCGCTCCCCCACCGCCGCCAGGTGCGGAAAGCGGATCGTTTCCTCCTTCAGCTCCAGGGCCTCCGACTCCGCCCCCACGGTGAGGGAAGCCTGGGTGAGGGCAAAGCAGCGGACCGAGGCCAGCACCTCCCCCCGCAAGAGCAGCTTGCGGGAGTTGATGATCCGCGCCTCAAAGCCCGCCAGGCTCAGGCTGACGGTGCAGAGGCTGTCCCGCCCAAGCCCCTCCGCGTCCCAGCGGAGCGTGACAGGAAGCTGCGCGGGCATGCGGCAGAGGG
>CAMVOG010000210.1 GCA_947169005.1 uncultured Clostridia bacterium
AGACCCGCATCAATCTGGGGGTGGACGCCCTGCCCCGCTTCACCCGGGACGCCACGGACCGCAACCGCACCTCCCCCTTCGCCTTCACGGGCAACAAATTCGAGTTCCGCATGGTGGGCTCCTCCAACTCCATCGCCTGCGCCAACATCATGCTGAACGCCGCCGTGGCCGCCGTGCTGGGAGATATGGCGGACACTCTGGAGGCCGCCGGGGACTTCGACGCGGCCCTTCACGAGCTGATCCGCTCCACCATTACGGAGCACAAGCGCATCCTCTTCAACGGCAACGGCTACGACGACGCCTGGATCAGGGAGGCCACGGAGCAGCGGGGTCTTTTGAATCTGAAAACGACGCCCGACGCCATGGCCTGGCTGCTGGACGAAAAGAACATGAGCATGCTCATCGGCCAGGGGGTCTTCACCGAGGCGGAGCTGCGCAGCCGCTACACGATCCAGCTTGAAAACTACTGCAAAACCGTGCGCATCGAGGCGCTGACCATGGTGGATATGGCGCGGAAGCAGATCCTCCCCGCCGTGTCCGGCTATGGGGCAAGCCTGGCCTCCGCCCTGGCGGAAAAGAAGGCGCTGGGCCTCCCCGGCGGCTACGAGGCCCGGCTGGCGGAAAAGCTCTCCGCCCTGGCGGAGGCCATCGACGGAGCCGCGGAGGCTCTGGACGGGCTGACGGAGCAGTTTGACTGCATGGGGGACGTTACGGAGGAGGCCTGCTTCATCCGGGATCGCATTCTCCCGGCCATGGACGCCCTGCGCGCCCCCTGCGACGAGGCCGAAAGCCGCGTGGACGCCCGCCTCTGGCCCTTCCCCAGCTACGGCGAGCTGCTGTACGGAGTGATGTGAGATTCAGGCAACAGGGAACGGGCAACAGGCAGCAGGGGCTCCTGAGCCCTGTTCCCTGAGCCCTTGACAAAAAGGAGTGTATAAAATGACTGTAGAATTCTGGTTTCTGATCGGCGCGGCGCTGGTGTTCTGGATGCAGGCGGGCTTCGCCATGGTGGAAACGGGCTTTACCCGGGCGAAGAACGCAGGCAACATCATTATGAAGAACCTCATGGACTTCTGCATCGGCACGGTGGTGTTCTCGCTGCTGGGCTACACGCTGATGATGGGCGAGGACGCCTTCTTCGGGCTGATCGGCGTGCCGAATCTGGACCTGTTCACCCATTTCAGGGACTTCATCGCGTCCCCCGCCGAGGGCTTTACGGACGCAAGCTATTTCGTCTTCAACCTGGTCTTCTGCGCCACCACGGCCACCATCGTCTCCGGCGCCATGGCGGAGCGGACGAAGTTTTCCGCCTACTGCGTGTATTCCGGCGTGATCTCCCTCATCATTTACCCCATCGAGGCCCACTGGATCTGGGGCGGCGGTTGGCTGGCCCAGCTGGGCTTCCATGACTACGCGGGCTCCTGCGCCATCCACATGGGGGGTGGCATCGCGGCCCTGATCGGGGCGGCGGTGCTGGGCCCCCGCATCGGGAAGTACGTGAAGGACGCCCAGGGGAAGGTCACGAAGGTGAACGCCATCCCCGGCCACTCCATCCCCCTGGGGGCCCTGGGCGTCTTCATCCTCTGGCTGGGCTGGTACGGCTTCAACGGCGCGGCGGCTACCTCCCCCTCGGAGCTGTCCTCCATCTTCCTCACCACCACCATCGCCCCCTCGGTGGCCACCGTGACCACCATGCTCTTCACCTGGGCCCGCAACGGCAAGCCCGACGTGTCCATGTGTCTCAACGCCTCCCTGGCGGGGCTCGTGGCCGTCACCGCGGGCTGTGACGCCTTCGACGCCCTGGGCTCCGGCCTGGTGGGGCTGGTGGCGGGCTTCCTGGTGGTGATCGTGGTGGAGGTCCTGGACCTGAGGCTGCACATCGACGACCCCGTGGGCGCCGTGGGGGTCCACTGCGCCAACGGCGTCTGGGGCACCCTGGCCGTGGGCCTGCTGGCGAATCCCGACGCCCCCGCCGGGCTGAAGGGTCTCTTCTATACCGGGGACTTCACCCAGCTCGGCCTGCAGGCCCTGGGCTTCGTCAGTGTGGCGGCCTGGGCCACCGTGACCATGCTGGCCTTCTTCCTGCTGCTGAAAAAGCTCAACTTCCTCCGGGCCGACGCCGCCGACGAGCTGGCGGGCCTGGACGTGACGGAGCACGGCCTCCCCGCCGCCTACGCGGACTTTATGCCCGCCGTGGATAAGTACGCCGTTCTCGGCACGGGCGAGACCGTGGAGGCCGTCACCGGGACCGTGCCCGCCGCCGAGGCCATCCCCGTGAAGCGGGAGGCGGGCTTCGGCGGGCCCAAGTTCACCAAGGTGGAGATCGTCTTCAAGGAAGAGCGGCTCTACGCCCTCAAGGCCGCCATGTCCAAGCTGGGCATCACGGGCATGACCGTCTCCCACGTGATGGGCTACGGCATGCAGAAGGGGCATACGGAGTTTTACCGCGGCGTCGCCGTGGAAACGGACCTGCGGCCAAAGGTGCAGGTGGACATCGTGGTGAGCGCCATTCCCGTGCGGGACGTGATCGAAACGGCGAAAAAGGTGCTCTACACCGGCCACATCGGCGACGGCAAGATCTTCGTCTACGACGTGGAAAACGTGGTCAAGGTCCGCACCGGCGAGGAGGGCTACGCCGCCCTGCAGGATGTGGAGTGAATAAGGCAACAGGCAGCAGGGAACAGGCAGCAGGCAACAGGCAGCAGGGGCTCCTGAGCCCTGTTGCCTGAGCCCTGTTCCCTGAACAAGAAAGGAGCCACGCCTATGTGTACGGTCATGGGCTTTACCAAAGCGATCCCGGAGGAGGCGCTGCGGCCCCATCTGGAGCGGACCCGGTCCCGGGGGCCGGACGCGGAGCGGGTGGAGGCGGCGGGGGCCGGGCTGCTGTGCTTTCAGCGGCTTTCCATCATGGGCCTTCACGAGGAGGGGATGCAGCCCTTTCACCTGGGCGGCGACAGCTGTGTATGCAACGGGGAGCTTTACGGCTTCCGGAAGCTGAAAAAGGAGCTGGAGGCCAAGGGCTACGTTTTCCGCAGCGGCTCGGATTGCGAGCTGCTGCTGCCCCTTTACCGGGAATATGGCCTCGGGATGTTCGGGAAGCTGGACGCGGAGTTTGCCATGATCCTCTACGACGGGGAGCGGGACCGCTTCATCGCCGCCCGGGACCCCATCGGCATCCGCCCCCTCTTTTACGGGACCCTGCCGGAGGGCGGCACGGTCTTTGCCAGCGAGGCGAAAAACCTGGTGGGCCTCTGCACGGAGATCAAGCCCTTCCCGCCCGGGCACTACTGGGCGGACGGCGTCTTCACCCGCTACGCCGATCTGACAAGCGTGGAAGCCTATGCGGAGGACGACCTGGACACGGTCTGCGCCCAAATCCGGGAAAAGCTGATCCGGGGCGTGGAGAAGCGGCTGGATGCGGACGCCCCCCTGGGCTTCCTCCTCTCCGGCGGGCTGGACAGCTCCCTGGTATGCGCCATCGCGGCGCGGCTGCTGGGCAGGCCCATCCGCAGCTTCGCCATCGGCATGGACACGGACCCCATCGACCTGAAATACGCCCGCAGGGCGGCGGACTACATCGGCGCGGAGCATACGGAGGTCAGCATGACGCGGGAGGAGGTGCTGTCCTCCCTGGAAACGGTGGTGGCCCTCCTGGGCACCTGGGATATCACCACCGTCCGGGCCAGCCTGGGCATGTACCTCTGCTGCAAGGCCATCCACGAGCGGACCGACGTCCGCGTGCTGCTGATGGGGGAGATCTCCGAC
>CAMVOG010000211.1 GCA_947169005.1 uncultured Clostridia bacterium
AACGTACTGCGCAGCATGTGGGAGCGCGGCGGGTCCTTTATCAAGAAGGCCGGCACCATCATCCTCCTGTCCACCATCGTGATCTGGTTCCTCTCCCGCTTCGGCTGGGTGGACGGACAGTTCGGCATGCTGGAGGAGGATGAAATCGGCAGCAGCATTCTGGCCGCCGTTGGCGGGGCCATCGCCTTCATCTTCAAGCCCCTGGGCTGGGGCAACTGGCAGGCTGCCGTGGCCTCCATCACGGGTCTTGTGGCCAAGGAAAACAGCGTGGGCACCATGGGCGTCCTTTATTCCGGCGGCGAGGGCAGCGTTTACGCCACGCTGGCGGCCCAGTTCACCACCGTCACCGGCCTGAGCTTCCTGGTCTTCAACCTGCTCTGCGCCCCCTGCTTCGCGGGCATCGGCGCCATCAAGCGGGAAATGAGCTCCGCCAAGTGGACCTGGTTTGCCAGCGGTTATGAGTGCGTCTTCGCCTATCTGGTGGCCCTGGTCATCAATCAGGTGGGCGGCCTCTTCACCGGTGCTGTGAACGTGATCGGCCTCATCGTCGCCATTCTGGTGATCGCGGCCTTTATCTGGCTGCTGGTGCGCCCCTATAAGGAAGCCACTGTGCTGAAAACCAAGGTAAGAGTGTAAAAAGCAAAGGAGGCCTTTTCATGTCGCCTGTATTGGGAACGATCATCGTGGCGCTGCTGGTGGCGGCGCTGGTTGGCTGGATCGTACACGGGCTGCTGCGGGACAGAAAGCAGGGCAAGCACATCTGCGGCGGAAGCTGCGGAGGCGCCTGCAGCGGACACTGCGCCGGATGCGGCGGCTCCTGCGCCTCCTGCGCCAAAGCAAAATAAATATCCCGGAGGGACCGAACGGTCGTTCGGTCCCTCCGGTTTTTTAGGGATGTGCCTATAGTAAAAAAGCCATGCTGCGGGCTTGTCAGCTCAAAGGGAATGTGCTATAATATGGCGTTGCAATTATGCAAAACATTTAACCGAACTGAAAGGGCATTGAATAATGAAAAACAGAAATAGACTGATCGGCCTCTGCTGCGCCGCGCTGCTGCTGTTTTCCCTGACAGCCTGCGATCTGGTGGGACAGGAGCAGTCCGCCCCCCAGACTGCCCCTGCTGAGACAGAGAAGACAGAAAGCGCTCCCTCCCCCGTTCCCGCTGAGGAAACACCCGCGGAAACGGACGAGGCCGCTGCGGAAACCGAGGAGACCGGCGAGCCCGCTGAGGAGGCCGAAACTCCCCCCGCCGAAGAAGAGCAGGAGACGCAGACAGCCGAGCCGTCGGAGCAGCCGACGGAGGAGCCCCCCGCCGACGAGCCGGAGAACGGCTCTGAGGAGCCCGCGCAGACGGAAGAGCCCACCGAAACGGAACAGCCCCAGGAGCAGGAGCCTACTCAGCAGGAGCCCGGCGGCGGCGAAGCGGAGCCCCAGCCCACGGTGGAGGCCTTTGAGCTTTCCGGCCCGGCGCTGCTTGCTGAGACGGCGGACCAGGGGCAGAGCTATATCGACAGCATGATCTTCCTGGGTGACAGCACCACCTACGGCATGAAGTACTACGCGGTCCTCTCCGGCGGAAAAAACACCCAGCAGGTCTGGACCCCCTCCAACGGGACGCTGACCCTTTCCTATCAAGGCTTCGCCTCCATCGTTTATCCCCCGGACGGCAGCGAGATCACCATCCGCGACGCGGTAAGTAAGGCGCTGCCCGAGTATATGGTCATCACCCTGGGCGTAAACGGCATCTCTTTTATGGACGAGGACTACTTCAAGTCCGAATATCTCTCCCTGGTGACGGATATCCAGTCTCTTAGCCCGAATACCAAGATCATCCTCAATTCCATCTATCCCGTAGCCTCCAACTATGAGTACCTCAGCTCCATCAACAATGAGAAGATCTCCACCGCAAACCGCTGGGTCATGGAGGTCGCCGAGGAGTGCAACGTGCGCTTTCTCAATACCGCCTCCGTGTTGGTGGGCGAGGATGGCTGGCTGCCTCAGAATCTGCAGAACGGTGACGGTCTGCATCTGAACGAAACGGGCTTCGGCATCGTGCTGAGCTATATCCGCACCCACGGCTATCAATAAGAAAAGAGGTATCGCGCTATGAAAAACACATTGAAAAGAGCTGCCGCTCTGCTGCTGGCCCTGGCCGCCGTTCTCTCTCTGGCCGCCTGCGGCGGAAAGCAGGAAAGCAAGGTGGAATACCGGGACGATCTGACCACCGAGCAGATCGCGGAAACCATCATCGCCCTGCGGGACGATTGGGAGTTTGTGGACATCGCTCCCCTCTATGAAAACTACGCGAAGATGGCGGGTATTTCCCTGGAGGACGTGGGCGAATACACCGTGCGCTTCAACGCCGCGGGGACCACGGCGGATGAATTCGGCATTCTGAAGGCGAAAGACCCGGACAAGGCCGCCGCCATCGCCGAGCTCGGCGAAACCTATCTGAAATTCCGGCTGGAGATCTGGATGGACGAATACATGCCCGAGGAAAAGCCCAAGCTGGAGAACGCCAAGGTGAAGGTCTGCGGGCAATACGTGATCTACGCCATCTTTGACGATGAGACCCGGCAGCAGGTCTTTGACGCCTTCGAGAACGCGCTGAAAAAATAAGCCTCCGGAGCGGTATAATTCCAACCTCCCGGCAAAAGCTATGGGCAAGAAGCTCATGCTTTCGCCGGGAGGTTTTTCTTTCGGCTCTCATTTGCGGCGCGCCCCCGCCTCCCCGCCGCAGGAGGCCGCAAGCAGCGGGTGCGCCGACGTTTTCAGCGGCAGAATGGAGAAGATCATCATGAGACTGCGCAAAACGCGCCTGGCGCTCCTGCTGACGGCGGCTGCCTTGTCCCTCTCCCTCACAGCCGGGGCTCTGGAGATCGTCAGCGTATCGGTCACGCCGGCGGAGAGCGCGCCGAACACCGCGCCCATTGCGGAAAACCTGGAATACAAAACTTATCGGAACGTGGCCATTGAGGGGGAGCTGTCTGCCACGGACCCGGATGGGGACGCCCTCAGCTTCCGCCTGGGAAAGCAGCCCAAAAAGGGCAGCCTGGAGCTGAAGGGCAGCACCTTCGTCTACACCCCCAAGAAGGACAAAAAGGGCGCTGACAGCTTCACCTACACGGCGGTGGACAGCTTCGGCAACAGCTCGGAGGAGGCCACCGTTACCATCCGGATCGAGAAGCAGGCGACCAAGCTCCGTTACGCAGACCTGGAGGGAGACCCCTGCCACTACGCTGCCCTGCGGCTGGCGGAAAAGGGCGTCTACCTGGGCGAACAGCTGGGAGGCACAGCCTATTTTCGCCCGGAGGAAAGCATCAGCCGGGGCGAATTCCTCAGCATGTGCCTTTCCGCCGCCGGGGTGGAACTGCTGCAGGGCGTGACCCGCACAGGCTTCTCCGACGACGCGGAAATCCCCGACTGGGAGAAAAGCGCCGTCTCCACCGCGCTCATGGCCGGAATCGTGCGGGGCTACGCCCCCGGCGACGGAAGGGTAGTCTTTTCCGCCAACAGCGCCGTGACCGGTGCCGAGGCCCTGGTAATGCTCTCCAACACGCTGCGGATCACGGACGTGACCGTTCCCCTCGCCTATGAGGACGCGGTGCCCGTCTGGGCCGCCCAGGCCACGGCCAACTGCGCGGCCTGCAGCCTTGTGGAAACGGGGCTGGACCTTTCCGCGCCTCTGGACCGGGGCCAGGCTGCCAAGCTGCTCTCCTCCGCCATGGAC
>CAMVOG010000212.1 GCA_947169005.1 uncultured Clostridia bacterium
CGTGCCCCGCGCCGTGCAGGGCGGCCAGGGCCCGGGTGACGAACTCCGGCAGGGGCAGCCAAAGCCGGCCCCGCGCTTTCTCGATAAGCGCCAGCTTTTCCGGGCGGGACAGGGCCTTGATGGCCAGCTCCCGCCGCAGGGCGGCGGGCTTGTCCGCCGCCAGCTCCCGATAAACCATTTCCACCGGGAGGCGGGCGCGGGTGTACTTGGCCCCTTTGCCCGCGTTATGGGTCCGCAGGCGGCGGAGCGGGTCCAGGGCCACGCCCGTATACAGGGTCCCGTCGGCACAGCGGAGAATATAGACGGTCCAGGCCCCCACGGCTCAGGCCCCCTGCTCCAGACGGGCCTTTTTTGCCAGGCGGCGACGGATCATGGGCGCGTAGATGATCGCCATGGCGACGATGCAGAGGGTCCAGGCCACGGGATAGGAGAGATACAGCAGGGAGAGCGGCGGCCAATGATCCATATTCATGCCAAAGAGGGTGAAGCGGACCGGATCGGCCCAATGGGGGAAGACCACGAGGGACCATACCAGGCGGAAGCCGAAGAGGCCGATGCCGTTGATGATGGCCTGGGGGGTGGAGATCTCATAGCCGCGCAGGGAGGAATTGAGCGTGGTAAGGAAGCCGTAGATAAAGGCGAGGCTGCATACCGCGATCACGCGCTGAACGCCCCAGGCCACGGCCTCGGCGGAATCGGGCTGGAAGAGCCGGACCAGCGGCTCCCGCAGCAGGACGCAGAGCCAGCCCACAATGGCGCCGCTCACCACGATCATAAGCATGCTTCTCCACAGGACCTTGCGGGCGCGGGGATAATCCTTCGCCCCCACGCACTGGCCCGTGAAGACCGTACAGCCCTGGCTGAGGGCCTCCATGGTGGTG
The DNA here is from genome assembly GCA_947169005.1 of uncultured Clostridia bacterium. Classification (GTDB taxonomy): domain Bacteria; phylum Bacillota; class Clostridia; order Oscillospirales; family Oscillospiraceae; genus RGIG6375. The sequence goes on from CAMVOG010000212.1 coordinate 882, forward strand.
AAGGTGAAGCCGTCCAGATTCAGGGCGGCGGCGTTGCCCGCCACGGCCAGGGAGCCCAGGCTGTTGACGCAGCTTTGCAGCGGGATATCCGAGGCCGCCAGCATGGAGGCCTGGAGCCCCGCCGGGAGGCCGACCTTTACGATGCGCTTGACCTTCTCCCCCTTGAGGCAGAGCTTGCTGAAATGCATATCGTAGCCGGAGCCCTTGCGGAAGAGGAAGAACAGGGCCAGCACGGCGGAAAGGTACTGGGTAATGACCGTGGCCACGGCGACGCCCGCCACGCCCCACTTGAAGGCGATGACGAAGAGCAGATTCAGCACCACGTTGCAGACCCCCGCGATGGTGAGGAAGATCAGCGGGCGGCGGCTGTCGCCCCGGGCGCGCATAACCGAGGCCCCGGCGTTGTAGACCATTTGGGCGGGCATGCACAGCAGGTAGAGCCGCAGATAGAGGATCGCGCCGGGCCGGATATCCTCCGGCACGCCCATGGCCGTCATGACCCAGGCGGTGAGGGCCTGGCCCATGGCCAGGATAAAAAGGCCCACCAGGAAGGCCAGCAGAATGGCGGTGTGGGCCGTTTCGTCAAAGCTCTCCCGGTCCCCGGCGCCCCAATCGGTGGCGGCGCAGACGGTAACGCCCGCGGAGAGGCCCCCGAAGAAGCTGATGATGAGCATGACGAAGACGAAGGTCGCGCCGACGGAGGCCAGGGCCCCAGCCCCGCCCCAGCGCCCCACGATCATGCTGTCGGCGGAGCTGAACAGCATTTGCAGCCAGCTCGTCAGCACCATGGGGACGGAGAAGGCGATGAGCTTTCTGAGGACGGGCCCATGCAGGATATCCACGGTCTTGTTTTTCATGTTTACACCTTATTTCTCCATACTCTGTGAAAAGGCCGCCGGACAGGAGCGCCCTGCCGGCGGCCTTGTTCGCTCGAAACACAAAAGCTCAGTCGATAAACTTCGCGTAGCCGGTGACCATGATAGGGTCAAAGCCCTTGCCGAAGACACAGCCGAAGGCCATGCAGCGGTCATAATCCTGCAGGAGGATCACATGGTCCGTAAAAAAGGGCGCGCAGACGTTTTTCAGAATGTCGCTCTTCATATCCACCAGGAAATAGGGCGCGCCGACCTTGACGGCCCGGTAGCTCGTCTCGTCCCGCTTTTCGTCCCGGGGGGACCAGGAGGCCAGCAGCTTGTCCGCAGAGATAAAACGCTGCTCCAGATAGCGGCCGCAGCCCAGGACCCAGCGGACCTTGGTATCCACCATCTCGTCCCCGGCGCAGGCGTGGGCAACGGCGCCCTCCGCGCCCTTGAAGACACCCCGGATGATCTCGCCCTCAAGGATGAGGGTGGCGGCGGAGGCATTCAGATCGATCACGGCCACGTCAAAGCCCAGGCGGGCGAAATAGAGGCCGGGCGCGCACTTCAAAATCTCGCACTCCACCTTTTTGCCGTTAAGCGATGCGCCGCAGCGGCAGGTAAACTCGATGGCGTACTCCCTGCCCTCCGCCTCGACGGTGATGGAACGGCCCACCAACTCATAGTTATGAGGATAGCGGTACTGGCCGATGCCGTACTGCTCGGCCATATTGTCCTTGTTGGCGATAAAAACGCCGCCCTCGGTATAGGTATAGTTTCTCATGTTCCGTCTCCTCTCTCCGCTCAGACCGTGTAAGCGTTTTCCGCGTACAGGACCTCGTCGGGCAGCTTGATGGGATTGCCGAAGGAGCCGAAGAGAGTGCGGCAGGGAACGGGCTTGCCGTCCTGCATGATGGTGCCGAAGGTGCGCCCGGCGTGAACCATCCGGTCATAATTCTGCAGGAAGATCATGTTGTTGGAGCGGAACACGGGGCCCTGCAGGACGCGCTCCATCAGCTCCTCCGTCAGACAGAAGAGGTACATCTTGTCCTTGATCTTGATGACCTTGGTCACGTCGTCATGGGAGGGCAGCAGCTCGAAGGGGCCGCCCAGATTCTGCACGGCGGCGCTGTCCTCGGGCCAGGTCAGCGTGTAGTAATCGGAATCGTAATACTTGTGATGGGTCCACATCTCGAAGTTCCAGTGCCACTCCACGCAGGTGCCGATCAGCTCGCTGGAGAAGCAGTGGCGGCGGAAGGGAGTCTCCTTCCCTTCCACAAGGATCGCGCCGAAGTCGAAGTCCATCTTTACCAGATAGGGCAGGCGCTTGTTGTAACCGATGTGGCAGAAGACGCGGGTCACCAGCCGCTGCTCCAGGTCGATCACATACAGATCGTTGGAGCGGTGGTCGGTATCCAGGGTCTCCACCAGGTCAAAATCCACCAGATAGGTGGTATCGTCGCCCTTTACACACTCATAGACGGCCTCGCGGGGCTCGTCCCCATCGACGCGCCAGGTCAGGGTCTTCTCCCCCGTGAAGCACAGCTCCACGTCGTAGCCACCGTCCATGGTGAATCGGAAGCTCTGCCCCTTCAGCTCCTCACAATGCGCCTGGCAGAACTGGTTGATGGCGTAAAAGGGCCGCTTGTAATCGCGCAGGTTCATTCCCGCTCATCTCCATCTCCTAAATGATTCCGGACGGCCCGGTCTCTCTGCCGGAATCGTCCTTTTATGCTCATTTAATCACATTATCAAGCGCTTGTCAATGGTCTGTTCTCCTTTTGCCTGACAGCCGCGGTTGGAGCTCATCAGCCCTCCATTGTCCCCTGTCCGTTGACAAGCTCCTCCCAGACCTCCCGGTAGTAGTCCTCCTCCCCCGCTTGCAGGACGGCGGCAAGACGCTCCCGCAGGGCGCGGTCCGTGAGCCAGGCAGTGATAAGG
>CAMVOG010000213.1 GCA_947169005.1 uncultured Clostridia bacterium
TGCGCGGGTAGAGCTGCCGCAGGGCCTCGTCCCCGTGAAGGGTGACGCCCGCGTCCCAAAGGGCATTCAGCAGCCGGTCCCGGTACGCCGGGGGCCAGGCTTCATGGATCAGCAGCGTCTCCGCCGCGTTGCAGACGGAGGGGCGCTGGGTCTTGGCGTTGAGGGTGATGGCCACGGCCATATCGGGCCGGGCCGACTCGTCCACAAAGATGTGGCAGTTGCCCACCCCCGTCTCGATGACGGGCACGGCGGACTCCCGCACCACCCGCTGGATAAGGCCCGCCCCGCCCCGGGGGATCAGAAGGTCGATGAGGCCCAGGGCCTGGCCCATCTCCCGCACCGTGTCGTGGGAGGGGTCCTCAATGAGCTGCACGGCCTCCTCGGGCAGGGCGGAGTCCGCCAGGGCACGGCGCATGACGGCAACCAGCGCCCGGTTGGAGCTGAGGGCGCTGCCGCTGCCCCGCAGCAGGATGGCGGAGCCCGTTTTGAGGGCGATGGTGGCCGCGTCCACGGTCACGTTGGGCCGGGCCTCATAGATCATGCCGATGACACCCATGGGCACCTGTACCTTGGTAATGGTCATGCCGTTGGGCCGGGTCCACTGCTCCAGCACCTGCCCCACCGGGTCGGGCAGGTCGATAAGCTCCCGCACGGCGGCGGCCATGTCCGCGATCCGCTTTTCGGAGAGGGCCAGCCGGTCCAGCAGGGAGTCCGACATACCCGCCTCCCGGCCCCGGGCCAGGTCCTCGGCGTTGGCGGAAAGCACCTCGGCGCAGGCGGCCTCCAGGGCGGCGGCGATGCGCTCCAGGGCCTCGTTCTTCTCCGCCGTGGAGCAGAGCGCCAGGCGGCGGCTCGCTTCCTTTAAGATCGTTCCTTTTTCAATGACCTCACTCATGGCCTTCCTCTCCTTCCTCGTCGCGGATCAGGTGGATCTTCCCCGCGTCAACCCAATCGTTGCGGTGGAGGGCGACGGCCTGCCGCCCCGCCCCGTGTCTGCCCTTCAGCGCGGCCAGCGCCGCCTTGTCATAGCCGGAAAGCCCCCGGCCCAGGAATTTGCCCTCGGAGGAATACACGTCCACCACGTCCCCCTTGGCGAAGTCCCCCTCGATGGCGACCACGCCGGAGGGCAGCAGGCTGCGCCCCTCCCCGGTGAGAGCCGCCGCCGCGCCGGAGTCGATATAGAGCCGCCCCTTGCCCTCGGTGTAGAAGGCCACCCATTGGAGCCGCGTTTTCAGATGCCCCTGGGAGGCGGCGAAGAGGGTGCCCCGGCTCTCCCGGTCCACGCCCCGCAGGAGGGCGTTTTCTTCCTTGCTGGAGCTTATGTAAACCGGCACCCCCGCCGCCGTGGCCAGGGCCGCCGCCGTCAGCTTGGACTTCATGCCCCCGCTGGACAGGGCGGAGGCCGCCCCGCCGCCCAGGGCCTCGATCCGCTCCGTCACGGCCTCCACCAGGTCGATGTGCTCCGCCGCCGGGTCCTTGCGGGGGTCGGCGGTATAGAGCCCGTCCACGTCCGTGAGAAGCAGCAGCAGGTCCGCGTGGATCATGGCCGCCACCTGAGCGGAAAGGGTGTCGTTGTCCCCGAAGCGCAGCTCCTCAATGGAGGTGGTGTCGTTCTCGTTGATGACGGGCACGGCCCCGAAGTCCAGAAGCTCCGTCAGCGCCCGGAACACGTTGTCGTAGCGGCGCTTGTCGGTAAAGTCGCCCCGGGTCAGCAGGAGCTGGGCCGCCACGTAGCCGTGAGAGGCAAAGGCGGCTGTGTATTCCTCGATGAGCCGTCCCTGCCCCACCGCCGCCGCGGCCTGCTTGGCGGCCACGGCCGTGGGCCGCTGGGTGTGACCCAGGAGGCGGAAGCCCGCCGCAATGGCCCCGGAGCTGACCAGGACCACCCGGTCCCCCCGGTCCTTCAAGGCCGCCGTCTGGCGCACCAGCTCCCGCACCTTCTCCTCGGAAAAGGAGCCGTCCGCCTTCGTCAGCGAGCTGGTCCCGATTTTGATCACAATGGTCCGATGCTTCTGGGGCATGGCCGTCACCTCCGCCGGAAAATGGGAAAACAATATCCCTATTTTATTTATTATACTTTCAAGCGCCAAAAAGTCAATAAGCGGCATAAAAAAGGGACGCGGCTGCCCGCGTCCCTTTCCCGCGGCGAAGCCGCCGCGCACTATTCAGAATACCATGTTTTTGAGGTCCTCGGCTACCTCCACCTCGAAGGGCAGCAGGTCCAGGATCTGGGTCTGCAGATCGACGCCGGGGGCGATCTCCGTGAGGATGAGGCCCTTGGGCCCCAGGCGGAAGACGCAGCGCTCGGTGACGTAGAGGATCTCCTGCTCGTTGGCGTAGGCGTTCTTCACGCTGAAGCTGAAGGAGCCCACGTTCTCCACGAACTTCTTGATGGAGCCCTCCTTCGTGATGGTGACCTTCTCCCCGTCAAAGCTGCCCTCGATGCCCTTGCTGGTGAAGGTGAGGCAGAAGACCACCTTCTTCGTGGTCTGGGAGATATTGGCGAAGCCGCCGATGCCCGTCAGCTTGCCCTTGGTGTAATGGCCGTTCACGTTGCCCTTGCCGTCCACCTCCAGGGCGCCGATGAAGCAGAGGTCCAGGCCGCCGCCCTCATAGAAATCGAACTGGCGGGCCATATCCATCATGGAGTCCGGGCCGATGGCAACGCCGAAGCCCTTGCCGCCCAGGGGGAAGCCCCCCGTGTGGCCGGATTCGACGGACAGATGCACGTCCTCCAGCAGGTTGCGGTTCAAAACCTCCTCGGCCACCAGCTCCGGGATGCCGATGCCGATATTGACGATCTGCCCCGGCTCCAGCTCATGGACCGCCCGGGCGGCGATGGCCTTGTGCAGCTCGTTGCGCTGGTGGGTGGCGCCGATCACGTCCCGCAGCTCCTCCCGGCAGGCCCGGAGGATGTTGCCCGTGGGCACGTACTTGCCGCAGATATAGTCGTAGAAGCCCTCCACCTTGGTCATCTGATGCTGGTGGGGGCAGACCACCACCGCGTCCACCAGGGCGGCGGGGACGTTCACGGTCCTGGGCGGCATATGGTTGTTGACGATGCGGGCCACCTGAACGATGACCTTGCCGCCGTTGCGGTGGGTGGCCTGGGCCACGCTCAAGGCGTCGATGGAGGCGCACTCGTTTTCAAAGGAGATGTTGCCCCGCTCGTCGGCGTAGCTGGCCTTCAGAAAGGCCACGTCGACCTGGGGAATGTCATAGAGCAGGCCCAGCTCCCCGTTTTCCTCCGCCAGATGCACCAGCTCCAGCTTTGAGCGCTCGTTGAGCTGGTACTTGTGGCCCATGCGGGGATCCACAAAGAGGTTGAGGCCGATCTTGGAGAAGAGGGACTTGTTGCCGCAGGCGGAGGCGCGGATCATGTGGGACATGATGCCGCCGGGCAGGTTATAGCCCTCGATCTTGTTTTCCATGATGGCGTCGCAGACGTTGTAGATGCTGCCGTAGAAGCCGATGACCACCCGGTCCACGGCCCCCTCGCAGATATAGCCCTCGATGTCGCTGCCCTTGGTCCAGTCGCTGAAGCTGAAGGCGCTGTAAACGGACAGGTGCCTCGGGGTGCCCGTTTCACGAAAGCGGTAGGTCAGGGCCTTGTTCAAGTCGATGGGGGAGGCGCAGGCGGCACA
>CAMVOG010000214.1 GCA_947169005.1 uncultured Clostridia bacterium
TCTTTTTCCGTGTGGGCATTTGGGTGCTGGCTGTGCGGTCGGTGCGATTTCGGCGTCAGTGATTCCTTCGTGCCATCGTACAGCTTGTTCCAGCGCATCAGCGACGCCTTAGAGATGTGATATCGCCGACAGACAAAACCGATGTCCTTCGTCTGACGATACAATTTTACGGATTGTACTTTTGTTGAAATTTCATGTGGCAAATACCGCTTATTCTGTGTTATACTTTTCATGGCGGTTGAGCTCCTTTTGTTAGTTTGGTGTGTGGTTACTTCATTCTAACAAACTCAACCGCCTTTTTCTATTTTCTTAGTCTCACATCAATTGTAACGCTACAAAAAAAAGTCACTTTCTTTTGCGAAGCAGTTGATTTTAGGGGGCATTGTAAAGTATAATAAAATGTCATAAAGAAAACAGAAACTACGCGAAGGGGTGATCTTATGGGTGAGATCAGCAGATATATTGATTTAAAGGGCATGAACAACACCCGCGATCTGGGTGGGATGCTGACGAAGGACGGGCGGAGGATCAAGCCGAACAAGCTGATCCGCAGCGGACGGCTGAGAGATTTGCGGGATCAGGACTGGTTTACGGACAACGTGGGGCTGGTGGTAGACCTGCGCACCACCTGGGAGGTCGGCGAAGAGGCGGACCCGGTGATCAGCGGGGTCGAAAACCTGCACCTGCCCATTTTTGAGATGCCGGAGGCGGGCGTTACCCGGGAGAAGGAGACGGAGCAGAAGTTCGGCCCGCCCGAGGACCCCGCCGTGGCCATGGAGCAGATGGCCGCCGTCTATCTCCGCTTCGTCACTACGGATTTTTCCCTGGGGCAGTACCGGCGCTTCATGCGCCTGGTCCTGGAGCCCCGGGACAAGGCCCTGCTCTGGCACTGTACTGCCGGGAAGGACCGCACCGGCATCGCCTCCCTCTTCATCGAGGCGGCCCTGGGCGTGGACTGGAACGACATCATGGCGGACTACCTGGCCACCAATACATATCTGGAGGAGGAGACCCGCTCCCACATGGAAATGCGGGAGCGCCAGCTCGGCAGACCCATGACCGAGGCGGAGGAGAAGGCTACCCGCTATTTCTTCGGCGCCTGCGAGGAATATCCCCGCAGCGTCCGCGACAAGGCGGTGGAGCTCTACGGCAGCTTTGACGCCTTCATCCGGGACGGCCTATGTATCAGCGACGCCGAGCGGGAGAGGCTGAAGGAGCTTTATCTGGAAGGCTGAGCAGAAAAAAGGAGTGTTGACTATGAAAAAACTGCCGGGAAGGGCCTTGGCCATGCTGCTGGCTGTGCTGCTGCTGGCGGGAACGGCCCTGGCCGCGGACTGGCCCCAGTTTTTGGGGGACCCTGCCTCGCCGGGCATCTCTGAGGGGGATGGACCCCGGAACGGGGCGGAGCTGGCCCTGCGCTGGGAGTTCACCTCCGGCTCCTCCGACCCGGGGGCCATGTCCTGGAACGATATCCCCGGCACGCCCATCGTGGTGGGGGAGCGGGTCTACGTTTACAGCTCCCGCATGCTGCGGATGCTGGACCTGAAAACAGGGAAGGAGCTGGCCTCCGCCGAGGTCTATTCCGAGGGCGTGAATCAGTTTTTCGTCTATATCGCCTACGGAGAGGGGAAGATCTTTGTCCCCTGTCAGAAGCTGAACCCCGCCCTGGAGGGGGAGAACGGCACCTATCTCCATGTCTATGACGCCGAGACCCTGGAAAGCCTCTATGTGACGGAGAATCTCAGCCGGGGGCAGATGCAGTCCCCGGTGATCGTCCACGACGGCTACGTGGTCACGGGCACCTATGGGCGCAACGGCTTCTTCGCCTGCTTCACCACCGGGGACGAGGACCCGTCCAAGCCCTTGGAGCTCAAGGCCCCCCTCTGGACCGTGCAGGTGGAGAGCCTCACCAGCTTTTCACAGAACGGCTCCGCCTTCGTGGGGGAGTATGTTTACTTCGGCTTGGACAATACCCTTTACGCCGTGCGCTATAAAACCGGCGAGGTCACGACCTTTGCCCTGGACGAGGGCTGCTCCGTGCGGTCCACGCCCTTCTGGAGCGCCGAGCAGGGGCGGCTCTTTGTCTCCGCCAACCATGAGAGCGCCGGGGCGGCGGTCTATTCCTTCGCCGCGGGGGCGGATGGCCTCATCGATCCCGCCAGCCGCATGAGCTGGTTTTCCCACACCGAGGGCGGCGGCACCCAGTCCGCCCCCGTGGTGTATAACGGGCGGCTCTACCTGGGCGGCGGCGGGGGCATGATGGGCTCCGCCGAGCCCGTCCACGTGCTGGACGCCGCCACGCTGACGGAGCAGTATTCCGTGCCCGTCCAGTGCAAGGGCACCCCCAGCGTCTCCACGGCCTTTGCCACGGAGGAAAACGGCTGGGAGGTCACGGTCTACGTGGTGCCCTACGTGCCCAATGAGGCGGCCAACTGCTCTGAGCTCTGCATCTTCACGGACAAGCCCGGCCAGACGAAGGCTCGGTATGAAATCGTTCAGAACGTGGGCCGGAAGCAGTACTGCAGCCAGTCCGTCGCCATTGCGGAGGACGGGGCCCTGGTCTGGTATAACGACGCGGGCCGGGTCTATTGCTATGAAAACAGCACCGGCCTCTTTAAGGATACCCTTTCCCATTGGGGCCGGGACTACGTGGCCTGGCTCTCCCGCCGGGGCGTCATCAACGGCATGGGGGACGGGACCTTCGCCCCGGAGCAGTCCGTGACCCGGGCCCAGTTTGCCCAGCTCCTGGCGAAAATGTCCGGCGAGACCCTTTCTGAGAAGGAAACGCCCTATACGGACGTGGCCGCCACCGCCTGGTACGGCCCCGCCGTGGCCTGGTGCGTGGAGAAGGGCGTTCTGGAGGACGCGGCGGGCGAATACCGCCCCAACGAGCCCATTCGCCGGGACGATATGGCCCGCATGCTCTATCTTTACGCGCGGAACGTGGCAAAGACCGAGCTGCCCCGGGTGGCGGAGGCTATCAGCTTCACGGACGCCGGGGAATTCAGCTCCCGGGCGGCGGAAGCCATCAGCGCCATGACCGCCGCCGGGATCATCAACGGCATGGGGGACGGGACCTTTGCCCCGGCCCGCAGCGCTACCCGCGCCCAGGCCGCGACCATGCTGACCCGCTTTTACCGGGCTGTGAAGGGGTGAGCCCATGAAGAAAAAGGTACGCACCGTTGCCATTGTGGTGATCGTGCTGGCCCTGGTGGGCTTCGGCATTTCCCGTATGCACTTTGCGCCCGCCAAGAACACCGCCGCCGAGCGGGGAGAGCGGGAGCTGAGCCTTTCCGCCGAGAATACGCCGGAGCCGGAAAGCCCCGCGGAGCCGGAAGCGGAGGAGCCTACGGAGACGGAGCCGCTTTCGGAGCCGGAGGAAGAGATCGCGCCGGAATCCCCCTCCGAAACGGAGACCCCCGCGGAGCCGGAAACGCCCGCCGAGACTGAAACGGCCCCCGAGACGGAGACGGCGCCAGAGGAGAGCCCCGCGGAAGCGCCCGAGGAGCCCCAAGAGCCGGAGGAGCCGGTCGAGGAGCCGCCCGCGGAGCCCGCAGAGCCTGCCGCACCGACCGAGGAGGAGCCTGCGGAGCCCGAGCCGCAGCCGGAG
>CAMVOG010000215.1 GCA_947169005.1 uncultured Clostridia bacterium
ATCGCCCGCTGCGCCGAGGAGACCGGCGCCATCGTTACCGCCGAGAATCACAATACCGTCGGCGGCCTGGGCGGCGCCGTGGCCGAGGCTGCGGCGAAGACCGTCCCCTGCCCCATCGAAATGATCGGTTCCCAGGACCGTTTCGGCCAGGTGGGCACCGAGGCCTTCCTGCGGCAGGAATACAATCTGACCGCTGAGGCCATCGTGGAGGCCGCGAAAAAGGCCATCGAGCGGAAGTAAGGTTGAGATAAACGTTTAAAACGGGAGCGCCAAAGCGGCGCTCCCGTTTTTCGTTATGCAAGCTCTTTCAGCAGTTCCTGTACGGTGACGGTCCTCAGAGGACAATTGGTCTCCTCCAAAAGCTCTCGGTCGCCGGTTACCAGCGTCTCAGCGCCGGAGCGGGCCGCAGAAACGGCCAGCACGGCGTCCTCAAAATCCTTCATGGGGCTCCCGAGAGCGGTGGCACAGCACTCTCCGTCCACGTCAGCCACATCGAAAACGGTCATCAAATTCCAGATGGCCTCCCGTGCTTTCTGATCCCCTATGCGTTTGCGAAGGATATAATAGATATCCGTGATGCTGTTGGCAGAGATCACGCCCTCAAGCCTCTCCTGGGCGACAGCCAGGATCAGCGCCTGGGCATCCGCAAAATTCCCGCGTTCCGCAATGGCGTCCAGGAGGACGTTCGTATCAAAAGCAGCCCTCACCTCAATCGTTCCTCCCGCTCCGCTTCCAGGTCGACGTTCTCCCGGATCAAGCCAAAGAGGGACCGGGCCGCTGCCGTTTTATTAGGCTTTGCCGCCGTCAGCCGGGCGATCAACTTTCCGTTTTTCGTGATGAACACGTCCTGGCTGTCAACCATGGCCACGTATTTCCCGGCGTTGGCCTTTAACTCAGAGATTGATATTTGTGTCATATCGGCATCCTCCTTCCCAAGCATAAGCCCTCCGTGTTTTCAGAATAAAACAAAAGACCTGTTTTGTCAAGTCAAACAGGTCTTTTATTGTATTCAATTTTGTCCTTTTTTATTTCTCAAACAGCTTTAAAATCGCGTCCCAGTCCCGCTCGTTGGCCTTGGGGGCGGGCTGCTCGGGCACCGGCTGAGGGGCAGGCTCTTCGGAGAACAGCGCGGGCTCCTCAAAGCGGAAGCTCTCCTCCACGGGCGGCGCGGGCGGCTCCTCCCGACGCGGGGCGGACTCGGCCTTACGGGGCGCGGGCTTCTCCTCCGCGGGGGCAAAGTCCGTGGCGATCACGATGACGCGCATGGCGTCCACCAGCTCCTGGTCAAAGTCCACGCCGAAAATGATATTGGCGTCGGGGTGGGCGGCGGCCTGGATCTTGCCCACGATTTTCTCCACGTCCTCCATGCTGATGTCCATGGAGCCCGTCACGTTGACGACGACCCGGCGTGCCCCGTCCACGGAGGTGCCCATGAGCTTGCTGTAGATGGCCCCGGCGGCGGCCTCCTCCACCTTATTCTGGCCGCTGGCCTCCCCTACGCCCAGGTGGGCGACGCCGGAGGAGCGCATGGTGGTGCGCAGATCGGCAAAGTCCAGGTTGATGAAGCCCGTCTTGCCCAGCAGCTCCGCCACGCCGGTAACGGCCTGGTCCAGCACGGAGTCGGCGATCTCAAAGGCGTTGGCAAAGGTCACCTTCTGCTCGGAGACGGCGCGGATATTCTCATTGGGAATGATGAAGAGGGTATCCACCTTCTCCAGCAGCTCCTTGATGCCCTCCTGGGCCCGGCGCATCTTGGCCGCGCCCTCAAAGCGGAAGGGCGTGGTGACGACGCCGATGGTCAGCGCGCCGGACTCCCGGGCGATCTCGGCCACCACGGGGGCGGCGCCGGTGCCCGTGCCGCCGCCCATACCGGCGGTGACAAAGACGGCGTCCGTGTTCTCAAAAAGCTTGGCGATGTTGTTGCGGTCCTCCTCGGCGGCGGCGCGGCCAACCTTGGGGTCCGAGCCCGCGCCCTGGCCATTGGTCAGCTTCTCGCCGATCTGCAGCTTGACCTGCGCCCCGGAGGACATCAGGGTAGGCCGATCCGTGTTGACGTTAATGAATTCGATCCCCTCGATGCCCGAGGCGACCATGCGGCTGACGACGTTGTTGCCGCCGCCGCCGACGCCCGTCACCTTAATGGTGACAACGTCCGCGATGTTCTCCGTAATTGCCATGGCAGATCCCTCTCTATGTATAATCTTCAGTAAACAGTACTCAGAAGCAGTACTCAGCTTGCGCTATTGTCGTTCAGCCGGGGATGTAGTGGCCCTCGCCCAGGGTGGACAGGTCCACGGTGCCCTGATCGTAATCCGTCAGATCGGCCAGGATGCCCTCCAGCATATCGAATTTCCGCCCGAGGCTCTCGTTGCTGCCCAGATTCACCGTCAAGCGGCCCCGGTAGTCAAATTTCAGCGCGGCGGGGTTGGAGATATCCACGCTCTGCACGTCATGGTAGAGCTCCCGCTCCAGCAGCATGGCCAGGGCGTCCTCCAGGTAGCGGAGCTTGCCGGACTCACTCTCCCCCAGGGCCAGCTTCTCCCCCACCCGGGGAGCCAGGGGCGTGACGCCCTCCAGCCGGATATAGCCCGCCACGCTGGCGTCGTCCCCCTTGGAGACGATCTGACAGCGGCGATTCATCACATAATAGTCGCTGCCATAGGGGAAATAGGCCAGAAGCTGGCTCTCACGCACCTCCAGCACCACCGTATCGGGCAGCTTGCGGCGCACCGCCACCTCATCCACAAAGAGCTTTTCCCCCAGAATGCGGCTGCGTACCGCGCGGGAATCCAGCAGAAAGAGATTGCTCCCCAGCTTGATTTCAGCGGCGTCGATCAGCTCCTGACTTGAGTATAACACATTTCCGCTCGTCTGTATATTGGTAATTTTAAAAAATGATCCGATGCCCACCGCGATCGCTGCCAGGGCGATCAGACTGAGGATCACCCGGAGCACGACGCTCCTTCTCCGGCGGGGTCTGTTCCGATTGCTGCTCAGTGGGTCTCCCTTCCTTCCTTTGTATCCGCGCGCCCAGCGCCGTCAGTGTTTGTTCCGGCACCTCATAGCCCCGGTCGATGTACGCGGCGCCCCATACACGGCTGACGCCCTCAGCTTGCAGGGCGCCGATCAGCAGGGCCGCGCCGCCCCGCAGATCCAGGGCGCACAGCTCCCCGCCCCGGAGCCGGGGGACGCCCTCGACCCGGGCGGTCTGCCCCGATACCCGCAGACGGGCTCCCAAGGCTTTCAACTCCGCCGCGTAGGCAAAGCGGGCGGAAAACACGGTTTCTTCAAAAAAGCTCTCCCCCTCCGCCCGCAGGGTGGCCGCCAGCAGCGGCGGCTGAGCGTCCGTGGGGAAGGCAGGCCAGGGGCCTGTGCGAACGGGAAGCGGAGGCTTCAAGGGGCCCTGGCGGGACAGGCGTATGCGGTCCCCTTCCGTTTGCAGGTTACAGCCCATTTCGCCCAGGCTCCGCAGAACGGGGGTGAGGGCGGCAGGGTCACAGTTCCCCAGCTCCACCTCCCCGCCGCAGGCTGCCGCGGCGCATAGGGTCGTGGCGGCGGCGAT
>CAMVOG010000216.1 GCA_947169005.1 uncultured Clostridia bacterium
GCGGCGGGGCTGACGCTGCTGCGGAACGGGGCGCTTTACCCCACGCTGACGGAGGGCATCCGCCGGGGGCTGGAGCTGCTGCCGGGCATTTTCCCCTCCCTGCTGGCGATTCTGACGGCGGTGAGCCTTTTCCGGGCCTCCGGGGCCCTGGACGCGCTGACGGACCTGCTCTCCCCCTTCCTGGGGCTCCTGGGCATCCCTTCCGAGACGGCTCCGCTGCTGCTGATCCGTCCCCTCAGCGGCAGCGGCGCCCTGGCCGTGGCCTCCGAGCTCATGGAGCGCTGGGGGCCGGACTCTCTGATCGGGCGCACCGCGGCGGTGATGCTGGGCTCCACGGAAACCACCTTCTACACCGTGGCGGTCTACTTCGGCGCGGCCAAAATAAGGCGCAGCCGCCACACGGTCCCGGCGGCCCTCCTGGCCGACCTGACCGGCTTTGTCTGCGCCTCTCTCTTCGTGCGTCTGTTTTTCGGGGGATAAGGGCGGCTTGCAGCTTACCGGCGTATCGCCAGCGTGGCATAATAGGCGGGCACGTTATAATCGTGCAGCCTGCCGCTGCCGTTGGTGTCCCCGTAAACGTCCCGCAGCTCGAAGCCTGCCCGGAGCTGCCCGCCGATCTGCTCCTCAATGGTGTGGGAAAACTGCACGCCCCAGTCGTTCCGCAGGGATTCCTCCATCAGCGCCGGGTCCGCCGTCGGGTCAAAGGGCAGGCGGTTTTGCAGCTCCTGCTCCGCCTCGTCAAAGGCGAAGTTGAGCCCGTTGTCCAGCCCAGCCAGCAGCCGTCCGCCGGGCCGCAGGACCCGGTGGCATTCCCGCCAGATGGGCTCCACCTCCCGCACGTAGCAGTTGGAGACGGGGTGGAAGATCAGGTCAAAGCTCCCGTCCGCAAAGGGCAGGGGCTTCGTCATATCCGCCCGGACGATCTCGATGGCGTAGCCCTCCCGCACCGCCGTCTCTCTTTCGGCGGCAAGCTGGGCCTCGGAATAGTCCAGCACCGTACAGACCGCGCCCAGAGCGGCAAAGATGGGCATCTGCTGCCCGCCGCCCGCCGCGAGGCCCAGCACCCGGGCCCCGGCAAGCTCCCCGAACCAGGCCTTGGGCACGGGCTTCACGGGCGTCAGCAGCACGCTCCATTCGCCCTTTTTGGCCCTCAGAAAGTCCTCGTGGCCGATGGGTCTCCCCCACTCCCAGCCCGCGGCGCACCAGCGGTCTATGGTCGCGGCGTTGAGGTCGGTGTAGTTGTCCATAGTCGACGCTCCTTTTCTTACAGCACGTGTTCCTCCAGCCAGACCGCGATCCCTTCCTCGTCGTTGGAGGCGGTCACGTAGTCCGCTGCGGCCTTGACCTCGGGGATGGCGTTGCCCATGGCGACGCCGGTGCCGCAGGCCCGCAGCAGGTCCAGGTCCGGCCAATCGTCCCCAAAGCCCAGCATTTCCTCCCGGGGGATGCCCAGGGCCTCCCCGATCCGCCGGACGGCGTTTCCCTTCGTGGCGGCCTTTTTGGTAAATTGATACCAGGGGATATCCGAATACGGGAGGGCCAGGCAGTCCTCGCCTCGGCCAAGCTGGGGTCCGCCGTCGCCACGCAGAATTTGAAGGCGCTGCCCGTCAGCTCCCGGTAGTCCTTCTCGTGCCAGTCTCCCTCCCCCAAAAGCTCCGTGGCGGCGGGGTCACTCTTCCAGGCCCAGTAGTTGCACTCCGGCATATTCACGGTAATATCCGCGCCGCCCGTCAGCTCCACGGCCCTGTCCAGCATCCGCCGCAGCTCCTCGGGGCCGAAGCTCTCCTGAAAGAGAGTCCTCTCCCCCATGGTCACCAGGGCCCCGTTGTTGGAGAGGAACAGGTCCGCCTTCACGTCCCCCAGCACCTTTTTGAGCCGCTGGGTGCTGCGGGCCGTGGCGGTGGCGATCAGGATGCCCCGCTCCCGGCAGCGCTCCAGCGCCGCCCCCGTCCGTGGCGAGATGGTCTTATCGCTGCGCAAAAGCGTCCCGTCCAGGTCCAGAAAGATGATGGAATACACGGCGCTCCCCCCTTTGATTTTGCGGATTGTATCATAAGTTCGGCTATAAGTCAAGAAGACGGCAGGATTTGCCGTCTTCTTTCACAGGGATTAAAACGTGAGGGGAAGTCCCCTCCCCCTCACAAACCCCCATGCGCATTCGCACCGGTCCGTATGCATTTGGCTTTGTCTACAGTCTGAGATTTTACGGTGTCAAAGGGCGTTCTTCGGACAATTCTTCACGCACTCCATGCAAAGGATGCACTCGGTACCGTTTTTCCGTTTCCGGGAATTGTCCGTCACGTCAACGTCCATGGGGCATACGCGCCTGCACTTTCCACATTCGACACACCTGTCCTTTTTGCACTTGACGCGGAGCAGGGAAAAATAGCTCATGGGCTTCAGAAATACGGTGATGGGGCAGATATACTTGCAAAAGGCCCGGTTGTCCTTGAACAGAAAAGCAAGCAGGATGCCAACCGCGTAATAGGCGACATTGCCGAATACAAAGGCCCAGAACATGATCCTTTCGAGATTCCCGACCTTTGCCAGAAACAGCGCGGACACAAAGATCAAAGACGCCGCAAACATCACGTACCGTACCCAGCCGAGCTTCTTTCTCGGCGCCCCGGGAACCTTATACGGGAGGAAATCAAGCACCATGGCCGTCCAGCAGGCATAGCCGCACCAGCCCCGTCCGAAGAGCAGCGGCCCGAAGATTTTGGCGACCGCATAATGGATCGTAGCCGCCTCAAACACGCCCGTGAACAGATAATACCAAAAGCCCTCAAGCTGCATGTTCTCCCTACAGATAAAGCCAAGATAAACGAGCATATACAGGCCGACAAGCAGTTGGACGACTCGCCTTGCGTGCTTGTATTTCTTGATGAAAAGGAAGATGCCGAGAGAGATCGACAGGCCGATATAGCTGAAATTAAACAGATAGAACAGATTGCCTTTGCTCAGCCATAGAGTGACGGCAACAGCCTCAAATACGATCAGAATGATAAGCGGATGCAGATACTTCTTGATAAAGTTCATTCTTTGCTTTCAGTGACCGTCCTTCTCCTGTTTTTTTCGTTTCTTCATGCCTTGGGCAATGGCGTCCCGGACGGTCTGGCAGATCTTAGGGCCGAGGCCGGGCAAGTCAGCCATATCAATGTCAATATCAACGTCCGGGCCCCACGTCGGGCCGGAGTCGTCCTGCCTCGCACCGCAGGAGGTGCAGAAGAGAGTGCCCGCCGCCAGCTCTGCGCCGCATTCGGTGCAATAGATCGTGCTTTGGTCCCCTTTTGGTTTAGAGGTCTTCCCCCACCCGCCCGGGCGATAGTCGGCGTCTCCCCCGGCGGTGACGCTGCCGTTTACCTTATCGCAGGACACGTCGCCCCCGGCGCTGACGTTGCCCCAGACGGTGCCGCAGTCGATATCGCCGCCCGCGGATACGCTGCCGTAGATCTGCGTGCAGCTAACGTCGCCGCCGGTGTCCACACCGCCGCCGATGGAGTTGCAGTCC
>CAMVOG010000217.1 GCA_947169005.1 uncultured Clostridia bacterium
GGTTCCCCGGGCGCGTCTTTGCCTTCTTTCGCCGCGCTGCGAAAGAAGGTCGCTCTCGCAAGAGCGAAATATCTCTCGTCCTGTTCCCGTCTTTCGTCCCCGCCGCTGCGGACAACCCCCGCCCCTTTGGGGCTTCGCAATGACGACGGACGGAGGACGAGGGACGTGAACTTCCTTTCGCACTTTTCGTAAATCTTATCGCCAATACCCCCACTCCCGGAAAGAGAGCTGATCTATCATGAGTTTTGACGCAGGTTCCTGCGACGTCGCCGTTATCGGCGCGGGCCATGCGGGCATCGAAGCGGCCCTGGCCGCCGCGAGACTGGGCATGGACACCATCATTTTCACCATCAACCTGGACGCTGTGGGCAACATGCCCTGCAACCCCGCCGTGGGCGGCACCGGCAAAGGCCATCTGGTGCGGGAGCTGGACGCCCTGGGGGGCGAGATGGGCAAGGCGGCGGACGAGGCCTGCATCCAATACCGGATGCTGAATCTGGGCAAGGGCCCCGCCGTCCGTTCCCTCCGGGCCCAGGCGGACCGGGTGGCCTACCGCCAGCGGATGAAGCACGCCCTGGAAATGCAGGATAACCTCCGCCTCAAGCAGGCGGAGATCACGGAGATCGGCCTCACGAACGGAGCCGTCAGCTTCGTGCGCACCCAGACCGGGGCCACCTACCGCTGCAAGGCCGCCATCGTCTGCACCGGCACCTACCTCCGGGGCCGGACCATCGTGGGAGAATGTCTCCGGGACAGCGGCCCCGACGGGATGCACCCCTCCGGCCCCCTCTACGACTGCCTGAAGGCCATGGGGCTGGAGCTGCGCCGCTTCAAGACCGGCACGCCCCCCCGCATCAACGGCCGCACCGTGGACTATTCCAGATTGGAGCCCCAATACGGGGACTCCGACCCGGAGCCCTTCTCCTTCACCTGCACGAAGCCTCTGGAGAACCGGGCGGTATGCTGGCTCACCTACACCACCGAGGAGACCCACCGCATCATCCGGGAAAACCTCCACCGCTCTCCCCTTTTCTCCGGCGTCATTGAAGGGGTGGGACCCCGCTACTGCCCCAGCATCGAGGACAAGGTGGTGCGCTTTGCCGACAAGCCCCGGCACCAGCTCTTCCTGGAGCCCATGGGCCTGAACACGGAGGAAGTGTACGTCCAGGGCTTCTCCTCCAGCATGCCCGAGGACGTGCAGTTGCAGATGCTCCATACGGTCATCGGCCTGGAGCACGCGGAGATGATGCGCCCGGCCTACGCCATCGAATATGACTGCGTGGACCCCCTGGAGCTGCGGCGCACCCTGGAAACGAAAAAGGTGCCCGGCCTCTACGGGGCGGGGCAGTTCAACGGCACCTCCGGCTACGAGGAAGCGGCGGTGCAGGGCTTCATCGCCGGGGTGAACGCCGCCCTGAAGCTCAAGGGGGAGGAGCCCCTCATCATCGACCGCAGCGAGGGCTATATCGGCGTGCTGCTGGACGACCTGGTGACCAAGGGCACCAACGAACCGTACCGAATGATGACCTCCCGGACGGAATACCGCCTGCTCCACCGCCAGGACAACGCCGACCTGCGCATGACGGAGAAGGGCTGGCGCATCGGCCTCGTCTCCGAAGAACGGCTGGCGGCGGTGCGGGTCAAATACGCCATGGTGGAGGCCGAGATCGCCCGCCTTGAAAAGACCCACCTCCCCCCCTCCGAAGCCCTGACAGCCTTTCTCACCGCCCGGGGCACCACCGCTCCCGCCTCCGGCGTGAGCCTGGGGGACCTTCTCCGGCGGCCCCAGGTGGACTATGAATCCCTGGCGCCCTTCGACCCGCAGCGCCCGGCCCTGGACCGGGCGGTCTGGCGGCAGGCGGAGATCAGCCTGAAATACGAGGGCTATATCGCCCGGCAGGAGAAGCAGGCCGCCGAGTTCAAGCGGCTGGAAAACCGGCTGCTTCCGGCGGATATGGACTATCTCAGCATCCCCACCCTGCGCATCGAGGCCCGGCAGAAGCTGGACAAGATACGGCCCGAATCCTTCGGCCAGGCGGGGCGCATCTCCGGCGTCAGCCCCGCGGACATGACGGCTCTGATGGTCTGGCTGGAAAAAGAGGGGAAATAAGCATGGAAAAAGTCGCACTCGGGCTTTCTGGCGGCGTGGACAGCGCTGCCGCCGCCCTTCTGCTGCGCCGGGCAGGGTACGAGGTCCACGGCTTCTGGCTGGATCTGGGCGTGGGCAGCCCGGAAAAGGCGGAAAGGGCCGCCGCCCAGCTGGGCATCCCCTTTCAGACGCTGGACGTGAGGGCCAGGCATGAAAGGCTGGTGCGCGCCCCCTTCGCGGCGGAATACTTTTCCGGGCGCACCCCCAACCCCTGCGTGGTCTGCAACCCCACGGTGAAGCTCCCCGCCCTTCTGGAAGCGGCGGAGGCCATCGGCGCCGGGCACATCGCCACGGGGCACTATGCCCGCATCGAAAACAGGAACGGCCGTCCCTGCCTCCGCATGGCAGACGCCCGGAAGGACCAGAGCTACATGCTGGCCCGGGTAGGCCCGGACCTGCTGGGCAGGCTGCTCCTGCCTCTGGCGGACAAGACGAAGCCGGAGATCCGCGCCCTGGCCGCCGAAGCGGGCCTGGCGGCGTCGGCGGAGCCGGACAGCCAGGACATCTGCTTCATCCCCGACGGGGATTACGGCGCCTGGCTGGAGGAGCGGGGCATGGGCCTCCCGGCGGGGGATTTCGTGGGTTCCTCCGGCAAGGTGCTGGGAAAACACAGGGGCCTCCACCGCTACACCGTCGGCCAGCGGCGGGGCCTGGGGGTGGCGGCGGAAAGCCGTCTCTATGTCTGCTCCCTGGACCGGGACCGGAACGCGGTGGTCCTGGGGCCGGAGGAAAAGCTGCTGACAGATAACATATTTATTACGGACATCTGCCTGGGGGCCATGGAAAAGGCGGCGGAGCCCTTCCGCTGCCTCCTGAAGCCCCGCAGCCGCCCCGCCATGTTTCCGGCGGAGGTCTCCCCCCTGGAGGACGGGCTTTCCATCCGCTTCGACAGCCCCCTGCGGCGGCCCGCCCCGGGGCAGCTGGCGGTGGGCTATGACGAGGAGGGCTTCGTCCTTTTTGCGGGCACGATCCAATAAACAGCCGAAGGGGGGCACGCTTCCTCCCCCCCAGAAGGAAATGTTGGATTTTTCGCTTTATCTGCATGTGTCCCGATTCTCGGCCGCGATAATATTACTTTTTCATGCGTGTTTGTTGCCCTTCCATCACTCCGGCTCTCCCCGCATGCCCGGCTCCCCGGCGCTTCGCCGCCGCCTCATGCATTTTTCTCCGGGGAGGGGCATATTTTGTGCAAAACGGTTGATTTCACAGCACGGCTATGCTATATTATGTCGGTAATCATTCCGTAAAAATACGGAAAAATCTGGAGAAAGGAAAACGCAATGAAAAGGAAGTTCGCACTGATCCTCGCGGTGCTGTTCGTCCTGGCCCTGTTTGCGGGCTGCAACGGCG
>CAMVOG010000218.1 GCA_947169005.1 uncultured Clostridia bacterium
AACTCAACCGCTCTTTTCTATTCTCTCAGTCTCACATCAATTGTAACACTACAAGCGGGCGTGGAAAAATTTCAAAACAGGGCTTGACAAAGGCAAAAGGCTCATATATAATAGCATTCGCCTTGATGTGGCGGCGTAGCTCAGTTGGCCAGAGCATTCGGTTCATACCCGAAGTGTCACCGGTTCAAATCCAGTCGCCGCTACCATTCCGCGAAGCGCCTCAGGCGCTTCGCGGGACCCCATGGCCCGTTGGTCAAGTGGTTAAGACACCGCCCTTTCACGGCGGTAACATGGGTTCGAGTCCCGTACGGGTCACCAGCCTTTGGGGAACGTCGACCGATGTTCCCCAAAGGGCACAATTTCATACGGAGGCTTAGCTCAGCTGGTTAGAGCGCATGCTTCACACGCATGAGGTCGATGGTTCGAGCCCATTAGTCTCCACCAAAAAAAGGACTTGCCTCGGCAAGTCCTTTTTCAACAAAATGTTCCATCAAACACCCACAAGGAGGAAACGTGATGATCTACAAAGCCTTTCAGGATATGAAGCTCTCCGCCCTGGGGATGGGGGCCATGCGGCTGCCGGTGCTGGATGGGGACGACGGGCGCGTGGACGAGGCGGCGGCCCAAGCCATGGTTGACTACGCCATGGCCCACGGCGTCAACTACTACGACACGGCCTGGGGCTACCACGAGGGCTGCTCTGAGACGGCGCTGGGGGCCGCGCTGAAAAAGCACCCCCGGGAGTGCTTTTACCTGGCCACCAAGTTCCCGGGCTACGACCTGGACAACATGCCCAAGGTGAAGGAAATCTTCGCAAAGCAGCTTGAAAAATGCCAGGTGGACTACTTTGACTTCTACCTCTTCCACAACGTCTGCGAGTTGAATATCGAGGCCTATCTGAACGACGCGAAATACGGCATTTTCTCCCATCTGATGGAGCAGAAGCGCCAGGGCCGCATCCGGCACCTGGGCTTTTCCTGCCACGGGAGCCTGGAAACCATGAAGCGCTTCCTGGACGCCTACGGCAAGGACATGGAGTTCTGCCAGATCCAGCTCAACTACGTGGACTGGACCCTGCAGGACGCCAGGGCCAAGGTGGAGCTGCTGCGGGAGTGGGGCATCCCCGTCTGGGTGATGGAGCCCGTGCGCGGCGGCAAGCTGGCGAAGCTGGCCCCCGAGGCCGAGGCAAAGCTCAAGGCCTTGCGCCCGGAGGAGAGCATCGTAAGCTGGGCCTTCCGCTTCCTCCAGTCGATCCCGGAGGTGGTGGTGACCCTCTCAGGCATGTCCGACCTGGAGCAGATGAAGGAGAATATCGCCACCTACGAGACGGAAAAGCCCCTCACGGAGGCGGAGCGCGAGACCCTGCTGGCAGTGGCCGGAAACATGATGGCCGGGAAGCTGCCCTGCACCGCCTGCCGCTACTGCACCTCCCACTGCCCCATGGAGCTGAACATTCCCTTCCTGCTGGAGCTGTACAATGAACACAGCTTCACCGGCGGCGGCTTCATCGCCCCCATGGCGATGGCCTCCCTGCCCCCGGAGAAGCAGCCCTCCGCCTGCGTGGGCTGCCGCAGCTGCGAGGCCGTCTGCCCCCAGCAGATCAAGATCAGCGAGGCCATGGCCGACTTCGCGGCGAAGTTGGGGAAGAATCCCTGGTAAGGGGGCGTGAAATCGCCCTTGACACAGGCCGAAAACGCGCTATAATAAAATTATAAAAGGCGTTGCCAAAAAGCGGCTCCGCCCGTTTGGAATTCTTAGTTATACACTAGGAAACCGTCACTTGGCAGAGTGGCGGTTTCTGCTTTTTACACGAATCGTCACGGTCCAAAACAGGACGTGGAAAGTCAATGTAATCGGCATGTCAACACCCCCTTTCGGGAAGTGCAGCGGAACCGCCTTTTTTCACCTTGGCAACGCCTGCCCTTACGGGCGACTCTATTCTACCGGATTTGCAGCGAAATGTCAATTCAAAGCATTTGGCCGCCGCGTCGATGACTGACGCGGCGGCCCGTTTTTTTACCTTTTCAGCGCCCGCCCGGCGAAGACGGCGGCGCCGTAGACGCCGGAGAAGGGGTCCTGGGGCGGGTAGAGGAGGCGGAGGGTCCCGGCGGGGACGGGGGCCATGCAGAGCTCCCTGGCCCGGCGCAGCAGGGCCTCCCTGGGAAAGCCCTCCATGGCGCAGACGCCGCCGCCCATGACCACGGCCTCCGGGTCCAGGATCTGCACGGCGGAGACCAGCACGTTGGCCAGAATCTCCACATAGTCCGCAAGCTCCCCCTCGCTCATGGCGGTGAAGACCTTCTCGATAGGCAGCTCCGGCCAGCGCGCGTCCCGCAGCTCCTGCAGGGCCTTGCCCGCCACGTAGGCCTGGGCGCAGCCGCGCTTGCCGCAGCCGCAGGGCCGGTCCAGCCCGTAAACGGGCATGTGCCCCGGCTCGCAGAGGCCGCTGCGGCCCCGCAGCAGCTCCCCGTCCACCAGCACGGCCCCGCCCAGGCCCGTGCCCAGGTAGAAGCCGTAGACCACGCCCTCCGTGAGCCCCAGGCGCAGGGCGTCCCCGGTGAGGAGCATGGTGATGTCGTTTTCCACAAAGACGGGGACCCCCAGGGCCGCCTCCAGGGCCGCCCGCAGGGGCAGGCCGTTCAGCGCCGGGATGTTCGGCACGTTCAGCACCGTGGCCCCGTCCCGGCTCAGCGTGCCGGGGACGCCGACGCCCACGGCCTCCACCCGCTCCCCCGCCAGGTAGTCCCGCAGGGCGCGGGCCAGGCCCTCCGCAGCGCCCTCTTCCCCGCCGAAGACCTCGGCGGAGAGGCGCTTTACGGGCCGCTCCACGGCGTCGCCGCCGTACAGGCCCATTCGCAGGAAGGTGCCCCCCACGTCAACGCCCAAAACGCTCATGCTCCCACGTCCTTTCCAAGGCTCGCCGCGGCGCGGCGGTCAAAGCTGAAAATCCTCCTCCCGGAGCTCCTTGCCGGAAGGCAGCTCGGGGGCCTCGGGCACGCGCTTGAGCGGATCGTAACTGAAGCGGCGGCATTTGCCCCAGGGCTTCACGATCCCCTTTTTGACGCAGATGATATTTTCCTCGTCCACGGGCGCGCCGTTGGCGCAATAGGAGCAGCTCGGCTCGTGATCGTTTCGGAACAGCATGGTCGCACCTCCTTCGGCGGAATGGCTTCTTTTATTGTACATCATCCGCGCCGGCATTTCCACACCTTTTTTTCGTGAATCGGTCAAAGAGGAACAGAAGCAGCAGGAAGGCCCCCGCCGCAAGGAGCGAAACGGGCAGAACGCCCCCCAGCCGCCCCTCCGCCAGGCCCGTGACCTGCCGGGCCAGGTAGGCCGCCGCCTCCTCCCGGAAGGGGACCAGGCGGAACAGCAGCCCCGCCAGGGCCGCGGAAAAGAGGCCGTGGAGCAGCTTGCCCAGGAAGTAGGTGCCCGAGGAAAGGCCGCTGTCCGCCAGGAAGGAGATGGTCCGGGTTCAGGCAAAACTTTTG
>CAMVOG010000219.1 GCA_947169005.1 uncultured Clostridia bacterium
CACCAGCAGGCGGGCGATGGCCGTGCCCGCGGCGCCGGCCCCGGAGATGACCACGCGGACGGCGGAAAACTCCTTGCCCACCAGCTTGAGGGCATTGGTCAGCGCGGCCAGGACCACCACGGCGGTGCCGTGCTGATCGTCATGGAAAATGGGAATATCGCAGCGGGCCTTGAGCTTTTCCTCGATCTCGAAGCAGCGGGGCGCGGCGATGTCCTCCAGGTTCACGCCGCCGAAGCTGCCCGCCAGCAGGGCCACGGTGTTCACGATCTCGTCCACGTCCTTGGTGCGCAGGCAGAGCGGCACCGCGTCCACCCCGGCGAAGGACTTGAAGAGGACGCATTTGCCCTCCATAACGGGCATACCCGCCTCGGGGCCGATGTCCCCCAGGCCCAGGACGGCGGTGCCGTCCGTCACCACGGCGACGGTGTTGTGGCGCATGGTCAAGTCAAAGCTCTTGCTGGGGTCCTTCTGGATCTCCAGGCAGGGGGCGGCCACACCGGGCGTATAGGCCACGGAAAGAGCCTCCTTCCCGTCCACCTTCATCTTGGGGGCCAGGTCCAGCTTCCCCTTCCAGGCATAATGCAGCTCCAGCGACTTCGCGGCGTAATCCATTCTATATCTTCCTTCCCTCTATCATTCAAAAGAATTTGCCTTATTGTACACCCACGGGCAAAAAAAGGCAAGGGTACCAAAACAGATTATTCGCTTATGCAGATCGTCCTATTCAACGGGCAGAAAGGAAAAAGCCGCAAGGTCTTTTCCTTGCAGCTCAGTCTGATAACAAATCATTCAATTCTTTTTGGAATTTGTCTGCCGCCGAATTGATCTTCTTGAGCAGTTTTGCTTCGTCCTTGCTGATATTTTTATCATCCATTGTTGCGGCAAGCTGGCAGGATTTCTTAAAAACAGCGGTTGTGTTTATCATGTTTCTGATTTGGGATTCCACGTAACTGTTCATCCATATCTCTCCTTTGAATAGCCATTTAAGGCCAGCACTACATTTCCCTTTTAAAAATTTAAAGGATAATCACGTCCGTTTGATTATACCTAATATATTGAGCATAGTCAAGTGAAAAACAGGGGTATACTGAAAATGCATCAATTCATAACTAAGACCGATGGAGAGATGGACATGATCAGTTACGCTCCCTTTTATAAAACGCTTTTGAAAAAGGGCATAACCGAATATCAGTTGATTTTCAAGCATGGCGTATCCGCAAACACCTTGCACCGTATGAAGCACGGAGAAACGATCACTTTGAAAACGCTGGACACGCTCTGTTTCATTCTGGATTGCACGGTATCTGATATAATTGAATATGTTTCCGAAGAATAAAACCGTCCTTCCATCCGGGAATGACGGTTTTATTCTTATCTCATTTTTTCATCCGCTCTCGTCCATCGGCCTATTGTTCATTGCCCATTCTCTCCAGCGTCGTCCCCGGATAGAAGTGGGCGAGGATCTCCTCGTACCCCTCCCCTTTGAGCGCCATGGCCTGGGCGCCGTACTGGCTCATGCCCGCGCCGTGGCCGTAGCCCGTGACGGTGAAGCTGAGGCCGCCCGACTCCGTCCGCTGCCAGGTGAGCTGGGTGGAGCGCAGGGAGAAGAGGCGGCGGAGGGTCTGCCCCGTGATCTCCACGCCGCAGAGCCTGAGCCGCAGAAGACGGCCCGCCGGGGAATAGACCGGGTCCGTCAGCAGAGGGCCGCCGGAAGCGGCCAGGGCCGCCTCCTCGTCCCAAGCGGCCAGGGTCGCCAGCAGCTCCCCCGCCTCCAGTGTCACGGTCGTTTCATAGTCCCGCACGGAGGCGGGGTCCTCCATGCTCGGGACGCTTTGGAGATAGGGCAGGTCCAGGCCGAAGACGTTTTCCCCCGTCTCCGTCCAGCCGCCGGAGCAGGCGTGGAAGGCCGCCAGGACGGGCGCGCCATCCCAGGTGAGGAGCTGCCCCGCCGTGTCCTCCACGGCCCGGCGCAGCTTCGCGGCGTTCGCTTCATAGTCCGCGCCCCATTTTTCCCGCAGTTGGGCCTCCTCCAGCCAGGCCTGGCAGCAGGCCGGGTCCTCGCAGACGGCGCCGCCGTGCTTGTCCCCGGCGGCGCGATAGAGGGCATAGGTCCGGGCGGCAACGGCCTGAGCCTTCAACGCCTCCGGCTCGAAACGGGCGGGCATCTCCGCCGCCACGACGCCGAAAAGATAGTCCTCCAGGGGCATTTCCGTCACAAAGCCCTCCCGGGTGAGCACCGGGATCGTTCTCTCTGGGGCCTCTTCCGGCTCCTCTTTTTCTTCCGTCGGCGCTTCGGGCGCGGGCTCCGGCTCCGCCGCCTCGGGCCGGGGCATCAGAAAGGGCAGGGCCAGGATGAGGCCCGTTTCCAGCAGGGCGAGGGCCAGGAGCTTCAAAAAGTTTTTCAATTCGGCACTTCCTTTTTTCCGCAAAGCGTGTTATGATAAATAAGTATCTTCTCGGATAAGCATATGCCCCCGTTCCCGGGATGATGCCGCGCGTAAAACGACTAATGCGCCTCCCCGCCGGGGGCGTGATCGGAGGGTCCATCCATGAAAACCAAAGCCATCCTCTATCCGCTGATCGCCCTGATCCTGGGGGCCGTCGGCGCGGTCCTGCACCGGATACAACTCAGCACCATCATTGATGAAAGCACCGGGCTTGCCCTGCGCTGGGCGCCCATCACCATCGCGCTGGCGGCGGTCTGCGTGCTGGCGGCGGTACTGGCCTTTCTCTTTTCTCTGAGCTTCTCCCGGCGCAGCGCCGCCCCGGACTGGCACAAGAGCCTGGCCTCCCGCACGCCGCTGCCCATGATCCTGGCGGTGCTGACCTTCGCGGGGATGCTCTACGGCGCCTGGCAATGCTGGCGCTGGGGCCTGGACTACGGCGGGACCTCCCTGCTGGATCGTATCCTGGCCGTTTTCGCCGCGCTGGCGGGACTTGGCGGCGTGATCCTCGCCATCACCTCCTTCCGCAAGCGGCACAATGGGCTGGAGGCCATTTCCTCCCTGGTGGTGGTGCTCTTCCTCTGCCTTTGGCTGGTGCTGGTCTATAAGGCCAATTCCTCCGACCCCACCAAGATCAAGTATATCTATGATCTGCTGGGGCTCTGCGCCGCGGCGGTGGGCTGCTATTATCTGGCGGGCTACGCCTTCGGCCGCTCCCGTCCCCGCAGCACCATCTTCTTCTGTCTGACGGCCATCGCGCTCAGCGCCGTCGCCTTCCCGGTAAGCGGAGAGCTGAGCGGGCAGCTGTTTTCCGTCTTCACGATTCTTTTCCTCTTTGTAAACGTTATGCTGCTGATGCTGAATCTGGCCTCGGTACGCTTTGAGGAAGAGCCGGCGGAGGAGGTGCCCGAAGAAGCGGAGGAGGACGAATTGCCCGGCATCCCTCTGCCCGGCGAGGAGGATCTCACCGACGGGCTGCTGAAGGACATGCCGGAGGAGCCCGAGGGCGAAGCGCCGG
>CAMVOG010000220.1 GCA_947169005.1 uncultured Clostridia bacterium
TCCCCGGCGCGGTGACGGCGGAGGACGTGATGGCCGTTTGCGGCGGCACGCTGCCTCCCAGGGCGGAGCTGCCCGAGGACGCGCCGCCCCTGCCGGAGCCGGAGCCTGAAAGCGCCGCCGCCAAGCCGGTCAAGCTCCCGGTCTGGCGCAAGATTTTAGCCGCCGTCAGCGCCGTCGCCGCCATCGTCCTCTTCATCCAGGCCATGGGGGTCACGGATCTCTCCGCCCTCATCGCGGAAAACGGCCTAACGAGCCTGGCGGGGGAGCAGATCTGGCTCTACGCCGCGCTGATCGCCTGCCTCTTGATCTTTGCCCTCGCCATCGGGCGGCGGTCAAAGCCCCCCGTCACGGTGCAGACGCCCACGCAGAAGCGCAAGCTCTCCAAGCGCACCGTCGTGGCAACGGTCCTGATCCTGCTGCTGATCCCTGTGACGCTGTTTTTCGGGGAGTTCTACATGGGCGGCGGCAAGTATTACTTCATATCGCTCTTGGTGCTGTTGGAGTGCATGATTCCGTTTTTCCTCATTTTCGAGGGCCGCAAGCCCCAGGCCCGGGAGCTGGTCATCATTGCCACCCTCTGCGCCATCGGCGTGGCGGGGCGGGCGGCCTTCTTTATGCTGCCCCAGTTCAAGCCGGTGCTGGCCATCGTCGTCATTTCCGGCGTGGCCTTCGGCGGCGAAACGGGCTTTTTGGTGGGCGCTGTGACGATGCTGGTGTCCAACGTCCTCTTTGGGCAGACGCCGCTGACCCCCTGGCAGATGTTTTCCATGGGTCTCATCGGTTTCCTGGCGGGCGTCCTCTTCCGCAAGGGCTTTCTCCGGCGCAGCCGCCTGTCTCTCTGCGTCTTCGGGGCCCTGGCGGCTATTATCATCTATGGCGGCATCATGAACCCTGCCTCCGCCCTCATGTGGAGCCGGGAGATAAACCTCCAGGTCCTTCTGGCCTACTACATTCCCGGCTTCCCCATGGACTGCGTCCACGCCGCCGCCACCTGGATCTTCCTTTGGCTCGCCGCCGAGCCCATGCTCGAAAAGCTGGACCGCATCAAGGTGAAATACGGGCTGGTGGAGTAGGGGAGTGTACTATTTAATAAAATGACAGAAACGGGGGCTTTCCCTTGAGCAGAGACCTGGCAAGATACCGCGCGGCGCTCCATTCCAGCGCGGCGGACTACGACCATACCGGCCACCTGGCGACGATGCCCACCGCCCTGGCCTGGACCAGCGCCGGGGGCGGCGATGAATGGCTGCGGATCGACCTGGGCGCCCTCTCGTCCATCGAGCGCGTCACCGTCACCTGGGGGGAGGAGCGGGCCAAGCGCTTTGCCCTCCTGTTTTCCGCAGACGGGGAGAGCTGGACCCGCCTGGCGGACTGCGCGGCGGCGGAGCGGCGGACGGAAACGCCCGTCGCCGTCTCGGCCCGCTTCGTGAAGCTGCTGTGCCTGGAGCCCGAAGGGGAGCGCTACACCGTGGAGCGTGTGGAGGTCTGGGGCGAGAACGCGCTGACGTATACCCTGCCGCCCGAGGAGGAGGGGAGGCAGCTTCTCAGCGGCGGGGCCTGGCGGCTCTGCCGGGCGGAGGAGGTTTCCGCGGCGGGGGAGAGGCTGTCCCTGCCCGATTACGACGACGGCGACTGGCTCCCCGCCACGGTGCCCGGCACGGTGCTGACGAGCTATCTCAACGCCGGGGCCGTCCCGGACCCCAACTACGACGACTGGCAGTTCCAGGTCTCGGAGGCCTATTTCACCGCCGACTTCTGGTATCGGGACCGGGTGGCGATCCCGGCGGCATGGCGGGGGCAGCGGGTCTTTCTGCGCTTTGAGGCCGTCAACTGGAAGGCGGAGGTCTATTTCAACGGCGTCCGCCTGGAAAATCCCCTCCCGCACCGCAAAAGCTCCATCGAGGGGGCCTTCATCCGCGCGGCCTTCGACGTGACGGAGCTGGTCCGCTTCGGGGAGGAGAACGGCCTCGCCGTGCTGGTGCGCAAAAACGCCAACCCCGGCGCGGTGACGACCCAGGGCCTGGCCTTCGGCCCCGGCAACAACGGGGGCCTGCTGGGGGCGGACAACCCCACCCTCCACGCCTCCGTGGGCTGGGACTGGCTGCCCACCGTCCGGGGCCGCAACGTCGGCCTTTACGGGGAGGTCTCCCTGACCTACGGCGGCGAGGCGGAGCTGCTGGACCCCTGGATGAAGACGGAGCTGCGGCTTCTGGAGGAGGAGACCGCCAACCCCGCGGAGGACCTGGCAAAGGGCGGAGCGCTGAACGCTACCTTCCCCTGGCGGGGCCGGGAGGGGGAGGGCTTCACCCTCGATCTCGGCGCGCCCCAAGCCCTGGGGGCCGTCCTGCTGCGCTGGGGCAGCGAGGCGGGCGGCGCGGCGGCGGACGCGGACTCCCGCCACCCGGAGCGCTTCGCCTTGGAGGTCTCCGTTGACGGCGGGACCTGGACCCCGCTGGACTTCTACCCCGGCGGGGAGGTCACCCTGCCCTGGTTCGGGGCCATGAAGGGGGAGGCCAACCCCGGCACCCCCGCCTTCACGGGGCATCCGGGCTCGGACAGCGTACAGGGCGGCACCGCCATCGTGCCCCTGGACCTCACGCCCTTCGGCGGCGGCCCGGAGCGCCGCCCCGTCTTCGCCCCGCAGGAGGCCCGCTATCTCCGCTTCACGGTGCTGGAGCGGCGCCGGCTGAACGGCAGCCCCGTGGACACCCTTGTGGACGCCCTGGAGCTCTACCGGGAGAGCCCCGAGCAATTAGAGCAGGGCAAGCTCCACCGCTACCGGCTGGATACCGCCCGGGCCGCGCTCAGCTTCGAGACGGAGCTGCGCAACCATGGCGACAAGCCCCTGGCCGTGACGCTGCGGGGCCGCGTGGAGCCCGGCGGCCCCGCCTTTGAAGCAGCGCTGACCCTCGCCCCGGGAGAGACCCGGCCCCTGGCCCTGCCCCTGTGCCTGGAAAGCCCCCGCCTCTGGTGGCCCAACACCTACGGGGAGCCCTTTCTCTACACGGCGGAGGCGGAGCTGTGGACGGGGGACACGCTCAGCGACCGCAAGCGCTTCCGCTTCGGCGTCCGCCGCCTGGATACGCCCGTGGACGGGGGCCTCATGAGCCTCTACTGCAACGGGGCCCGCATCCTCGCCAAGGGCGGCAACTGGGGCATGGACGACGGCCTCAAGCGGGACGACGCCTGGACCCTCCGGGACAAGGTGCGCCTCCACGCCCTGGCGAATCTCACCATGATCCGCAACTGGGTGGGCATGACGGGCCACCCGGCCTTTTACGAGGCCTGCGATGAATACGGCGTCCTTATCTGGGACGATTTCTGGCTGGCGAATCCCGTGGACGGGCCGGAGCCCGAGGACCCTGCCCTCTTTCTGGAAAACGCGGAGGACAAGCTGCGCCGGGTCCGCCGCCACCCGGCCCTGGCCCTCTACTGCGGGCGCAACGAGGGGAACCCC
>CAMVOG010000221.1 GCA_947169005.1 uncultured Clostridia bacterium
CCCCGCAGGGTCCCGTTCTCATTTTACGCTGTTTTGCCGTCGGCGGTGTCAGCCGCCGGCAGAAGGGCAAAGTCCAAAATCTTGTCGATATGATCCGTAGGCAGGAAATCCAGCGCCGCCCGCACGTCCTGGTCGATCTCCTTCAGGTCCGGCAGGTTTTCCTCCGGCAGGATCACGGTCTTGACCCCCGCCCGCAGAGCGGCCATGGTCTTTTCCTTCAGCCCGCCGATGGGCAGGATGCGGCCCCGCAGGGTGATCTCCCCGGTCATGGCTATGTCGCCGCGGACCGGGCGGCCCGTCAGCGCGGAAATGACCGCCAGGGTCACGGTGATGCCTGCCGAGGGCCCGTCCTTGGGCACGGCCCCCTCCGGGAAGTGGATGTGGATATCCTTGTTTTTATAAAACTCCGGGTCGATGCCCAGGGCCTCTGCCCTGCTGCGTATGTAGGAAAGACCCGCCCGGGCGGATTCCTTCATCACGTCGCCCAGGTTTCCGGTAAGCTCCAGCTTGCCGCTGCCGGGCATGACGTTCACCTCCACGTCCAGGGTCTCGCCACCCACGCTGGTCCAGGCCAGGCCCCGCACCAGGCCCGGCTCATTGCGGTGAAGGGGCGGGTCCTGCTTATAGCGCCGGGGACCCAGCAGCTCCTCCAGGCGGCGGGGCGTCACGGAAACGCTGGCCTGCGTCCCGTTCACCAGGATCAGCGCCGCCTTACGGCAGAGCTTACCGATCTGGCGCTCCAGCACGCGCACGCCAGCTTCCCGGGTATAGCCAGCGATGACCTCTCGCAGGGCGGCGTCGCTTATTTTGATCTGCGTGGCCTTGAGGCCGTATCTCTTGCGCTGCTTGGGGAAAAGATGCTCCTTGGCGATATGCAGCTTTTCCTCATCGGTATAGCTGGAAAGTTCAATGACCTCCATGCGGTCCAGCAAAGGTTGGGGTATGGTGGAGGTGGTGTTGGCGGTGGTGATGAACAGCACGTCAGAGAGATCAAAAGGCACCTCCAGGTAATGGTCCCGGAAGGTGGCGTTCTGCTCCGCGTCCAGAGCCTCCAGGAGGGCGGCAGAGGGGTCCCCCCGGTAATCGCTGCCCAGCTTGTCGATCTCATCCAGCAGGAGCAGCGGATTCCTGGTGCCCGCCTGGGCAACGGCGTTGATGATACGGCCAGGCATGGCGCCCACGTAGGTCTTGCGGTGGCCGCGGATCTCCGCCTCGTCGTGGATGCCGCCCAGGGCGACCCGGGCCAGCTTACGATTCAGCGCCCGGGCGATGCTCATGCCGATGGAGGTTTTGCCCGTTCCCGGAGGGCCCACCAGGCAGAGAATGTCCCCTTTGGCCTTGGGCGCGAACTGCTTGACCGCCACGAATTCCAGAATGCGCTCCTTCACCTTTTCCAGCCCGTAATGGTCCTCGTTCAGGATCGCGCGGGTCAGATCCACGTTGACCCGCTCCTCCGTCGTTTTATTCCAGGGCAGGTCCAGGCAGGTATCCAGGTAATTGCGCAGTACGGCGGAATCGGGAGAACCCATTCCCTGCTTCATCAACCGATTCAGATCCTTGAAGAGCTTTTCGCGGACCTCCTCCGGCGCGCCGCAGGTCTCGATCTTTTCCCGATACTCCTCGTATTCCCCGCCGCCGTCGTAGTCCTCCTCGCCCAGCTCGAACTGGATGGTGCGCATCTGCTCCCGCAGGAACTGTTCCCGCTGGCCCTGCATCATGCGCTCGTGGGTCTTTTCCCGTATCTCGTTCTCTACGGTCATGACCTCCAGCTCATTTTCCAAAACGCGGTTGAGCTTTTCCACACGGCGCAGTACTACAGCCTCCTCCAGGATCCGCTGCTTGTCGCTGTGCTTCAGATAAAGGTTTTGCGCCAGATAATCCGCGATGAAGCCCTCATTTTTTCGCCCGCTGATATTCATTAAAATATCATTGTTCATGGGGGGCGAAAGCTCCACGTAGCGGGTCACCAGCTCACGGGTATGGCGGATCAAAGCCTCCGCCTTATCGCTGCCCGGCGTCGGGGGCAGCTCCCGGATCTCCGAAACCTCCGCCACAAAATAGGGCTCAGTCTGCTCCGCGTCCTGCAGGCGCGCGCGGCTGACGCCCTCCACCAGCACCCTGACCCCGCCGCCGGGGATGCGCAGCAGCTGACGGATGCGGCAAACGGTGCCGACCACGTACAGATCCGAAAGCTCGGGCTCCTCGATCTCCAGGTCCCGCTGGGCCAGGAGAAAAACCCGCCGGTTATCGGCCATGGCCGCGTCCAGGGCGGCAATGGATTTCGGGCGCTCCACGTCAAAATTCAAAACGGTGTTGGGAAAAGCAGAAATGCCCCGCAAGGGGATCATGGGCAGGCTTTTCACTTCGTTTTTAGGCTCGGACATATCCGTCCCTCCCTACGAAAGCCACAGCCCCCGCGCAAGGCGGAGGTCTACTCCAACGATGCAACGGAGGCCGCAGACTGTATCTCTTTTTTATTCCGCCGGGGCTTATTCTCCGGCGGCCTTTTGGCGATGAACGAGCAGGGGCTCCTCCTCGCCGCGCACACAGGCGTCGTTGATAACGATGCGCTCGATGCTGCTGTCCGACGGGACCGTATACATGATCTCCGTCATCAGATTCTCCATGATGCTCCGGAGGCCGCGGGCGCCGATCTCCATTTCCAGAGCCTTGTCGGCAACCGCCTCCAGGGCCTCCTTGGTGAATTCAAGCTGCACGTGGTCAAAGCTCAGCATGGTCTGATACTGGCGGGTGATGGCGTTTTTGGGCTCCGTGAGGATGCGCACCAGATCGTCCCGATTCAGCGAATTGAGCGGGGTGATGACCGGCAGACGGCCCACCAGCTCGGGAATGATACCGTATTTCAGAATATCGTGGGACTGGACGTTGGCCAAAATGGCGCCCACATCCTTTTCCTCTTTCTTCTTGATCTCGGCGCCGAAGCCGATGGTCTTCTGGTTCATGCGGTTTTCGATGATCTTTTCCAGGCCTGCGAAGGCGCCGCCGCAAATGAAGAGGATATTGGTGGTGTCGATCTTGATGAACTCCTGGTGGGGGTGCTTACGCCCGCCCTGGGGCGGCACGCTGGCGACCGTGCCCTCCAGGATCTTCAGCAGAGCCTGCTGAACGCCCTCGCCGCTCACGTCGCGGGTGATGGAGGTGTTCTCACTCTTGCGGGAGATCTTGTCCAGCTCGTCGATATAGATGATCCCGCGCTGGGCCAGCTCCACGTCAAAGTCCGCGGCCTGCAAAAGCCGCAGCAGGATGTTCTCCACGTCGTCGCCCACGTAGCCGGCCTCGGTCAGCGTCGTGGCGTCGGCGATGGCGAAGGGCACCTTGAGGTTCTTCGCCAGGGTCTGGGCAAGGAAGGTCTTGCCGCTGCCGGTGGGTCCGACCATCATGATGTTGCTCTTCTGCAGCTCCACAT
>CAMVOG010000222.1 GCA_947169005.1 uncultured Clostridia bacterium
AAAGCCATTTGGCCCGATTGACCAGGCGCAGCTCCCCGATCGTTTCCTCCACGGTGAGCTGCTTTTCCTCCAGGCGGCGCATCCGCTCCCGGGTGGCCCGGAGGAGCTGGAGAGTCTGGGTGACGGTCTCGCTGCCCACGGGCTTGGGCAGCACCGCCACGCCCCACTGGGAGACCCGGTCACAGACCTCGTCATAAAGCTCCCGCCGCACCAGAAGCAGCACCCCGGCGGCGCTGTCAGCGCAGGCCTCCTCCGCCAGGCGCAGCCCCAGGTCGTCCGGCAGGGGCGCGTTCACAAGAATCAGATCAAAGCGCCGCTCCAGCAGGCAGCGCTTCGCGGCGCTGACGCTCTGCACCACGGAAACGGGATAATAGAGGTTTCCGGGCAGCAGGGGCAGCAGCGCTTCATTCGCTTTTTGGGCTGCGGAGACCAACAGGACGCTGTAGGTCATCTCCGAAAAAACCAAGGGCACACCTCCTTTCTCTGGCCGCTCCCGCTCATACCAGTCTTCCATAAAACGCTTAAAAAGCGTTTTATAGCGCCGAAGGCGCGTCGAAGACTTATGAGATGGATTTTGCGCCTTTTGGCGCAAAATGGGCAGCGTGCTTTTGCACGATGCCTCTTCAATAAAATCAAGGATTTTATTGAAGAATAGTATCAGAGATAGGCCGAAAGGATGGCTTCGGGCAGGACCTCCCGCAGAAAAGCGCTGTGCTTCGCCAGTGCCCGGGCCTCGGCAAGCGAGGCGGGCAGTGGAAGCGCCCCGGCCCCGCCGGGGGCGGGAGGCGTCAGCCCCCGCTCAATGCCCAGGAGCGCGGCCCGCAGCGCCAGGGCAAAGGCCAGATAGGGATTCGCCGCCGGGTCCGGGGAGCGCAGCTCCACCCGATGCTGCTCCCCCGCCGCCGCGGGGACCCGGATGAGCCGGGTGCGGTCCTCCGGCGCCCAGTCCACGAAACCGGGGGCCCGGTCCCGCCCCAGGCGCTCATAGGAGCCTTCGCAGGGATTCAGAAAAAGCGTCATTTCCCGGGCCTTATCCAGGAGCCCGGCAAGGAGGGGCATAAGCAGGTCCCGCCCCGCCTCGTCCCGCACCGAGAGGTTGATATGCATGCCGCTGCCGGGGGCCTCCGCCAGAGGCCGGGGGGAGAAATCCGCCCAGAGCCCGTTCTGCGCGGCGATGGTACGCACCACCGCCCGGAAGGTCACGGCGTCGTCCGCCGCCCGCAGGGGCTCCGCGTGGCGGAAGTCGATCTCATTTTGGCCCGGTCCGCCCTCGTGATGGGAGCTTTCCGGCTGGATGCCCATCTGCTCCAGGGTCAGGCAGATCTCCCGGCGGACGTTCTCGCCCCGGTCCTCCGGGGCGATGTCCATATAGCCCGCGTGATCGTGGGGCTCCCGGGTGGGCTCCCCACGCTCATCCAGCTTGAAAAGGTAAAACTCCAGCTCGGAGCCGATGGAAAAGCGCAGGCCCCGGGCCTCCGCCTCCGCGGCGGCCTCCTTCAGCACCCGGCGGCTATCCCCCTCGAAGGGGCTCCCGTCCGGACGAAGAATATCGCAGAACATGCGGCACACGCGGCCGCTCTGGGGCCGCCAGGGCAGGCTGCACAGCGTGGAGGGATCGGGCCGCAGAAAGAGGTCCGAGCGGCCCGGCCCGCCGAAGCCCGGGATGGAGGAGGCGTCGATGGCCACACCGTCCCCAAAGGCCCGGCGCAGCTCCCCGGGCATGACGGCGACGTTCTTCTGCCTGCCGTATACGTCGCAGAAGGCCAGACGGATGAACTTCACGTCCGTCTCCTCCACGTACTGCATGACCTCTTCCTGTGTAAAACGCATGCTTCTCACCCTTTGCAGTTAATTTGCCACGTACATCTGGCGATAGGGATTGCGGCTGTCCGGCGTGACCACCGTGAAGGGGCCCGCCAGCAGCTCCGCCGGGTCCCGGCCGAAATAGCCGCACCAGCGGCGCAGCCAGGGCTCCAGCTCCCGCAGGTCCTCCGCGGAGGCGGGGCGGGCCGTGACCTGCTCCGGCCAGAGAACATCCCTGCATTCCGAGCGGAGAAAGAGCTTGCCCCCGTGCATCCCCGTACAGGGATAGTTGCGCACGATGGGCCCCTCGCTCCCCAGGCCCAGGACGATGATGAGGCCGCCCGCCTGGTACTCCCCCAGGAAGCTCCCGGCCCGGCCGCCGACGACCAGCACCGGCAGATGGCTCTGATACTCCTTCATGTGGATGCCGGCCCGGTAGCCCGCGTCGCCCTCCACGAAAATGGCGCCGCCCCGCATGGCGTAGCCCGCGGTGTCCCCGATAGAGCCGTGGACCACGATGGTCCCGGCGTTCATGGTGTCCCCCACCGCGTCCTGGGCGTTGCCGAAAACCTCGATCTCCGCCCCGTCCAGATAGGCCCCCAGAGCGTTGCCCGGGACGCCGTAAAGCTCCACCCGCCGGGCCTTCATCCCCGCGCCGATGAAGCGCTGGCCCAGGCAATCCGTGATCCTCACGTCGCTCTCAGTCTCCCGGAGGCGGCGGCCCAGGCTCTGAAAGTCCATCCCTTTTGCCTCTATTGTGAGCATTATACCACACCTCCCAGGCTTTGTCTTCTGAAATCTGCCCCAAAGGGCAGCAGAGACGGGTCTTTTTTTACGGCCTCGAAGTCCAGGCTGTCCAGGGGCCGCCGCTGACGGATCAGCGCCGTGTAGACCCCCGCCCGGTGCAGGTCCCCCAGGAGGATGAAGCCCGTCAGCCGCCCATCCTTCGTAAAGAGCTTTTTGTAGCGGTCCGGGCCGCTCTCCTGCCAGACCTCGCCGCCCTCGGCGGGCTCATAGTACGTTCCGGCGGGCATCCGATGCAGGCCGAAGAGGCCCCTGGCGTTCGTGGGGACGCCGCCCTCGAAGACCGCCTCGCCCCCGGCCATATTGATCCCGGCGACGCGGCCCTGGAGAGAAGCGTTGGGCAAGATCGCCAGGACGCCCCGGCCCCCGGTGACAAGATTCACGGACTCGGCGCAGTCCCCCGCCGCGTACACCGCGGGCAGGCTGCTGCGCATCCCGGCGTCCGTCACGATGCCCCGGCCCACCTCGCCGCCCGCGTCCTTCACCAGGGCGGTATTGGGCCGCACGCCGATGGCCAGGACCAGGAGATCAAAATTCACGGTCTCGCCGCTGTTCATGAGGGCGCGGCTGCCCTGAAACTCCTTCGCGCTGTCCCCCAGCAGCAGGCGGACGCCCTTTTCCTCCAGCCGCCGCTCGATGATGGCGGCGCTCTCGGGCTGGAGGATGCTGGACAGGACGTGGGGCGCCAGGTCGCAGACCGTGAGGCGCCGCGTGTGGGCGTAGAGCCCCTCGGCGCATTTGAGGCCGATGAGGCCCCCGCCGATGATGAGCACGCGGCTTTCCGGCGTGACCGCCGCCTCCAGGGCCCTCGC
>CAMVOG010000223.1 GCA_947169005.1 uncultured Clostridia bacterium
AAGAAGATGGGGTTGACAGAGCATCAGACTCACTTGCCGACAAGAAGAAAAGATACAGATACGGTGATGCAGATTATCTACTTCGTGCGGCAGATGGAAGTGTTTTTTATACTATCACCTGCTTGGAGGTGGTCACGATCACCACCGTGTCCCCGGTGTCAAAGGTATCGTCGCCGCCGGGAATGAGGATCTGGCCGTTTTTGTTGATGCTGGCCACCAGAATATTGGGCTTGAGCTGAATATCCCGCAGGGTCCGTCCCCGGTTTTTCGTGTGCTCCGTCACGGCGAATTCCAGGGCTCCCACCTTGCCGTCCACCAGATGATGCAGGGTCAGCACGGCGCTGCCGCCGGTGTTCTGCATGGCGCGGACGTAGCGGATGATGGCGTGGGCGCAGAGGTTTTTCGGGCTGATGACCCGGTCGATGCCCCGGTCCATGAGCATGGCGCCGAACTCCGTGTGGTCCACCTTGGTGATGACCTGGGGCACCCCCAGGCGGCTGACGTACATGGAGAGGATCAGATTCTCCTCGTCGATATTGGTGAGCGTCACGACGCTGTCCATCTGCTCCACGTTCTCGGCGCGCAGCACCGCGTCGCTGGTGCCGTCGGCGCAGACCACGTCCGCCTCGGGCAGCTCTTCCGCCAGGCGGCGGGCCCGGTTCATATCCATTTCCACGATCTTGGTGGCGGCTCCGGTCTTGGCGAGCATGCGGGTAAGGTATTCCGCGATGCGGCTGCCGCCCACCAGCATGACCCGGCGCACCATGCGCTTGTACAGGCCGAGATTCTGCAAAATGCGCGCGATGGAGGTTGCCGGGGCGCAGAGGTAGATCTTGTCTCCGGCCTGCAGGACGAAGCGCCCGTCGGGGATCTGGATCTCCTCACCCCGCTGCACGGCGCAGATCAGAGCCCGCAGCTTCAGCTTCTTGGGCAGCTCATAGAGTGGCACCCCGTCAAGCTGGTCCCCCTCCCGCAGCTGCAGCTCCACGATCTCCACGCGGCCTCCGGCGAAGGTGTCCCGCTTGAAGACGCTGGGGATCTCCAGCAGCCGGAAGATCTCCTGGGCGGCGTTGTACTCCGGGTTGATGACCATGGACAGGCCGATGCTGTCCGAAAGCAGATAGACGGACTGGGCGTATTCTGGGGAGCGGACCCGGGCGATGGTGTTGGCGCAGCCCAGCTTCTTGGCGAAAACGCAGCTGATCAGGTTCAGCTCGTCCTGGGCGGTGCAGGCGATGAGCAGGTCGCTCTCCTCCACGCCCGCCTGGCGCATCACCTCCACGCTGGCCCCGCTGCCACAGAGGGCCATCACGTCAAGCTGGTCCCCGATGCGCTCCACGACTCTTTTGTCGTGGTCGATAACCACGATATCGTGGCCCTCCTTGGTCAGATGCTCGGCGATGGTGGAGCCGACCTTGCCCCCGCCGATGATTACGATCCTCATAGCTGCCTCCCGCTCCGCCCACAGGCGGATTTGCGATCTTATCAAACTATTTTACACCTATTCCCACGGAATTACAACAGTTTTTGCAGGAAAGGGTGCAAAGAGGAAAGCTGCGTGCGGGAGGGAGGAGAAGCGGCTATTGACAGGCACTTATCTATGCTTTATAGTGATACCAATATAGTGATACCAATCGGAGTATGCGGAGGAAAGCAGAACATGCATTATGAGATAGTCGCCTTACCGGAAGAACGGTGGAAAGGCACGGCCATACCCCTGACCACCAGGAGCGACAGTTATTATGACCTTGCGTTGAGTCCGTTAAACCGTGAAGGATGCACGATCACCCTTGTCAGAAAAACGGCGGAAAAGGAGATCGTTCATACGCCGGAGGAATATGATTTCCCCGATTCTCTGTATCAGGACCACTGGGAAAAAGCAGAAGCCTACGGCGTCGTGAGCGATGCCGGCGAGCTGCTGGCCTGCATTGAGGTATGTCCCGAGGAATGGTCAAACAGGCTCATGGTCACCGAGCTCTGGGTGAGTGACGCCCTTCGGGGAAAGGGCGTCGGAAAAAGCCTGATGGATAAGGCAAAGGAAGTGGCTCTCCGGCAGAAAAGGCGCGCCATTATCCTGGAAACACAATCCTGCAATACAAACGCGATCGGGTTCTATCTTCACCAGGGCTTTGAGCTGATCGGTTTTGATACCTGCTGCTATACGAACAATGA
Organism: uncultured Clostridia bacterium; assembly: GCA_947169005.1. GTDB lineage: Bacteria > Bacillota > Clostridia > Oscillospirales > Oscillospiraceae > RGIG6375. Next base: position 2,173 of record CAMVOG010000223.1, read on the forward strand.
TATCGGCCGCAGGGAGGTCAGGCTCAACCTCGGATACTTTTTTCACAGAGAAGGGCGCAGAAGATAGCATGGAAATCTGGCGGTGGATCCCGCAGAGTCCCGTTTATCGGTTGTCCCGCCCGCGAGCGACGGCTCGTAAAGAATAGGAGGAACCCATGAAAACGATGCCAAAGCTGCTTTCCCTTCTGCTCTGTCTGGCCCTGCTGGCGGCCGTGGGGCCTGAGGCTTCGGCCGCGCCCGAGGGCGGCGTGCGCCCCCTTACCTCCGGCGAGCTGGAGGGGAAGTCCAGTATCCCCACCAGCGGGCCGCCGCCTGCAGGCGCGGCACAGGTGGCTTTCGACGGGGGAGGCTTCTTTATGGCGGAGATGACGGCGGACCGGCGGCTCGTGGGCCGGTGGTTCACCCCGGAGGGGGTCAGGACGGGGCAGAGCATCCTGATCGCGGACCTGAGCGGGACCACGGGCAACCTTTCCCAGCCCTCCCTCTGCGTGCTGAACGGGGAGATTTACGTGGGCTGGGTCGTGATCGGGGACGAGGCGATGAACGACGTGGGCGGCGCGCAGTATCTCGCCAAGATTTGCGCCGACGGCACGCTGAGCGGGCCGGTCTGCGTCCGCTCAGACTGTGTCTGGCCCCGCCGCCCGGCCCTCTGCGCGGGTGAAGACGGCGTTCTGCTGGTCTACCGCGTCTATGAGGAAAGCTATGACTACGACTACGGCTACGAATGGTGGGCCCATACCTGCTACGCGGCCTTCGTCACGCCGGAGCTGGCGTTTTCGACGCCCTACCGCCTCAACCGGGGCAATCACGCCATCTATCCCAGCGCGGCCTACAGCCCCGCGAGCAAGCGCTTCCTCGTGGTCTGGGACCACGGCTCTGTGATGGGCGCCCTGGTGACGAAGGACACGGCGGAAACGCCCGAGAACATGGAGCTGATCTTCTTTCAGAACCGTTCCACCCAGCGGCCCATGGTCGCCTGTGACGGAAAGGACTTCCTCGTGACCTGCGACCTCGTCCGTTCAGAGGGTTACTATGACGACGACGGCCATTCCTTCCGCGGCCTCTGGGCGGTAAAGGTGGGCGCGGACGGAAGCGTGGGAATGCCGGTTCATACCCTGCCGATGCAGGGAGACCGGGACAGCCTCTGCAGCGGCCAGGTCCGCTGGGACGGGGAAGGCTGGCTCATCGGCTGGT
>CAMVOG010000224.1 GCA_947169005.1 uncultured Clostridia bacterium
TGCGCCCCTTCTATGAGCAGATGCCCCTGCCCAATGAGGAGGTCGGCAAGAACAAAAAGCTCATGTATACGGGCTTTTACCGCACGGGCCCCGACACCATGGAGGGCCTGCTGGACCACTTCAGGGAGAAGTACGGCGGCGTGGAGGGCTACGTCCGCGCCTGCGGCGTGAGCGACGCCGTCATTCAGCGCATCCGGGAAAAGTTCATAGAGCCGGGAGAATAAGAAAACAAAAAGTGCCGCGTCGGGCCAGTCCGACGCGGCGTTTTTGTATCAATGTGCAATGCGTTATAGTCTATAGTCTGTAGCCTGTAGTCTATAAGCTACAGGCTACAGACTATAAGCTACAGACTATAAGCTATGCACCGTGTCTGTCATCCTGAGCGGAGCGCAGCGGAGTCGAAGGATCTTTCGCGGGCGGGGCGATGGAGGGAAAGAGCCTTTGCTGCGACGCATGGGAGTACGGATTGCCACGACCAGTCTGCGGACTGGTCTCGCAATGACAAGGTGTAGGCCTGTCATTTGCGGACGAAAAGCGGCGGTGTAGGGGTGGTGTAGGGGCGGCTATCAGCCGCCGCCCGGCGGGGGAGCGGCGGGGTGCGGTTTTGCGGGCCACCGGGGACGGTGGCCCCTACAGGGTGCGGCTTTCAAAGTATCTTTCATCTTTAATCTTTGATCTTTAATCTCTTATCCCTTATCCCTTATCTTTTATCTTTTATCTTTTATCTTCAAACTTCCCCCGTTATATCTTCCCGATACAGTAGGTCGCCACGCCTAAAATATGCACGCGGTTGGCCTCCTCGCCCAGGAAAATGAGGGGCTCATAGGCCGGGTTTTCGGGCCAGAGGGCGATGCCGTTTTCCAGGTGGCGCACGCGCTTCAGCGTGGCCTCGGTCTCAAACTCCCCGTCCACCAGCACGGCGGCGATCTGCCCGGTCTCCGCCGTGTCCTGCCGGCGGATGCAGACCAGGTCCCCGTCCCGGATGCGGGCGCCCGTCATGGAGTCCCCCCGGCAGAGGAGGGTGAAATCACAGGCCGCGTATTCCGGCACGGGATCGAAGGTCTCGATGTTCTGCATGGCCAGGATGGGGACGCCGCAGGCGATGGTTCCCAGCCGTGGCTTGCCCCGAAAGCTGGGCGGGGCCGTCAGATTGGCGGCTTCACTGCCCGTCCAGCCCAGGAGAAAGGCGGGGCTGGTGTGCAGGGCCTGGGCAAAAACCTCCACCTTGTCAAAGCCGATCTTGCGGATCTCCCCCGTTTCGTACTTGTATACCGTGCTTTTGCTCAGCCCGACCGACTCCGCAAGCTGGGTGAGACTTAGGCCGAGCTCCCTGCGCCGCGCGCGCATCCAGGCGCCGTTAAACATGGTCCTCGCTCCTTTGTTCGTGTATTTGCAATCATCTTAGCACGACCCGAAAAAAAAATCAAGAAAAAATTTTCGCAAAATCCCTTGACAAGAAACGATAGTAGTGCTATAGTACGGCACATCGAACGGATGTACAACGAACTGACGTTCAGAACGGATAGACCGAGCGGATCGGGAGATCGAGCGGCGGCCTTTCTTTTCGTTCGTTGGTTTCTTGCAAAGAGAAAATCATTCGATAAAATGGGAAGAAAAATATAAAGCAATAAAAAAGTATGCATAAGAGAGGAGGGATAGCATGGCCACGAGACGAATGTTCTCCAAACAACTGACGGACACGGATCGTTTTCTGGATCTGCCCGTCAAGGCCCAGGCCCTTTATTTTCACCTGGGCATGCACGCGGACGACGACGGCTTCGTTACCGGACCCCGCCGCGTGGCGCGGCTGATCGGCGCGGACGAAAAGGAACTGAAGCTGTTGGAAAAACAGGGCTATCTCCTGTCCTTTCCTGACGGGACCGTGGTGATCGTCCACTGGCGCGTAAACAATTATATCCGCAGGGACCGCTATGTGCCCACCATGTGCCGGGAGGAGGCTGCCGCCCTTTGGCTGGACGAGGAGGAACGGTATACCAGGCGGGAGACGGACTGTCCCGCATATGGGGTCATTTTCGGCTCCCAACGGTCGACCCAGGATAGGATAGGAGAGGATAGGACAGGAGAGGACAGGTCAGGAGAGGACAGGTCAGCACAGGACAGGACAGGCCAGGAGAGTACAGACCAGGAGAGCGCAGACCAGGACAAAAAAATCGTCGCCGCCGCCGACGCCTCGGCTCTGCGCGTGCGCGAGACGATTTCCGTTCCCATGCGGGACGAGGACGCTCTGGCGGATTACGCCCGCGACGTCGGAGAAAACCCGGCGGAGCTGCTGATGAAAAATCCCTTCCTGCTGAAGCAGGCGCGCAACCTGGCAGAGGGCTATACCCAGAGCTTCGCCCATCGGCGCGCCACCCCCGTGGACCTGCGGAACGTGCTGCTCTGCTGCTATCGCTGCGATCCGGAGCGAGGCTCTTACTATGACGAGGAGGACGGCGGGCTGCTGACCTTCGCCTTTGAGCAGGCGGCAAACGCGGGCAAGGCGGAGAACTGGGCCTATATCCTGGCGATCATGGACAGAATGCGTGCCGAGGGCATCACTTGCCGGGAAGAGGCGGAAGAAGAGGAGCGGGCGTGGCAGGAAGGGAGAGGCTTATGAGAGCGGAGGAGATCAGCGCTCTGGCGAAGGAGCAGGGCATGAGCTACGGGCAGTACGTCTTTCTGCACCGGAAGGAGCTGAAAGGAAACGGGCGGACCGCGCAGATGCGCCGCTGCCTCTGGTGCGGACGCTCCATCCTCGGCACCCATTCCAACCGCCGCTTTTGCAGCGATTTTTGCCGCCGGATGGATTGGCATGAGCGGCGGGGGGACCTGCGGTGAGCCGGGGAAGCGGCGGGAGCAGACGCCTTGCGGAGCTGGCCGAGGCCTATTTCACCGCCTGCGCGGGGGAGCCTGCCCTGGACGGGAACGGCGACGCGCTGGCGGATAAGAACGGGCGGCCCATCCTGGTGGGCGAGCGGCCCCCGACCCCGGCGGGGCTGGCCCTAGCCCTGGGCTTTTGCTCCGTGGAGGAGCTGACGGGCTTTACCGGCCCCCGGGAGGCGGAGCGGGCGGTGCGCCGGGCCCTGCTGCGCTGCCGGGCCTACGCCGAGGAGCGGCTCTACGACAAGGACAGCCGCCAGGGCGCCGAGTTCACGCTGAAGGCCTACTTCGGCGCGGCGGCCCCGGAGGAGGCGGCGGGGGGCGGCGTGGTGCTGCTGCCGGAGGTGACGATGGCGGAAACAGATCCTTCGCTGCGCTCAGAATGACAACAGGGAACAGGGAACAGGGAACAGGGAACAGGGAACAGGGAACAGGGAACAG
>CAMVOG010000225.1 GCA_947169005.1 uncultured Clostridia bacterium
CTCAGCACTCAGCACTCAGCACTAAAGGAGGTCCCGATCATGGCGATCCAATGCTGCTTCAAGCGCGTAGAAAAGAAATATCTGCTGAGCCGGGCCCAGTATGAGGCCATCCGGCGAGGCATCGAGGGCCGGGTCAAGCCAGACGCTCACCCCCAATACACCATCTGCAACGTCTATTACGATACGCCGGATTACCGCCTGATCCGCGCCTCCCTGGAAAAGCCCGTCTACAAGGAGAAGCTGCGGCTGCGCAGCTACGGACCCGCCCGGGAGACGGACCCCGTCTTCGTGGAGCTGAAAAAGAAGTTCGACGGCGTGGTCTATAAGCGGCGGGTCACGGTAACGGCGGGGGAGGCCGCGGCCTGGATGGCCGGGGGCCGCCCGGAGAAGGAGAGCCAGATCAGCCGGGAGATCGACTGGTTCCTGCAAAGCTACCTGCCGGAGCCCAAGGTCTTCCTGGCCTATGACCGGGAGGCCCTGGCGGGCGTCGAGGACCCGGAGCTGCGGGTGACCTTCGATACGGGCATCCGCTGCCGGGAGCGGGAGATGGACCTGCGCTGCGGCGACCAGGGCATCCTCCTCCTGCCGGAGGATCAGGTGCTCATGGAGCTGAAGCTGCCGGGCACCACGCCCCTCTGGCTGGCCCGGCTCCTGGGCGAAAACCGGGTCTATCCCACGTCCTTTTCCAAATACGGTACGTTTTATCAGCAAAAGCTGGCCGGGCGCATCCCGGCGACGGCATATCAAAAGGAGGTCCTGAAAGGTGCTTGATTCGATCATCAGCGGAAGCGGGCTGAGCCTCACTTCCTTCCTCATTTGTACGGCGGTATCGCTGATTTTGGGCCTGGCTGTCGCCGGCCTGTGCATGGTAAAAAACAAGGCGTCCAAGAGCTTCGTGCTCGCCCTGGCGGTCCTGCCCGCGGTGGTGCAGATGGTTATTATGCTGGTCAACGGCAATATCGGCGCGGGCGTGGCGGTGGCGGGGGCCTTCAGCCTGGTGCGCTTCCGCTCCGCCTCCGGCTCCGCCCGGGAGATCGCCATGATCTTCCTGGCCATGGCCATCGGCCTCGCCACCGGCATGGGCTACGTGGCCGCGGCGGCCATCTTCTTCGTGATCCTGGCCCTCTTCATCCTGCTTCTGACCTTCACCCGCTTCGGGGCGGGCAAGGAAAACGAGCGCAGCCTCAAGATCACCATCCCCGAGGACCTGGACTATGACGGGCTCTTCGACGATCTCTTCCAGCGCTACACCAGCTCCCACGAGCTGGAGAAGGTGAAGACCAGCAACATGGGCACCCTCTATGAGCTGGAATACAAGGTGGTCCTCAAGGACGAGCAGATGCCCCGGGCCTTCCTGGACGAGCTGCGCTGCCGCAACGGGAATCTGAACATCTCCTGCGGCAAGCCCGTCACGAAGGAAGCCCTGTAAAAGCGCCCACAAAAAAATTCTTAAAAAAAACTTAAATCGACCCCAAAAAAAGCGGCCCCGTTTCCGAATAGACTAATGGAAGGAAACGGAGGCCGCTTTTTCCTTGCCATCCGGCCCGCCCCGTGGTAAAATACCCACAGCATGGGCCCTAAACGGGACGGAAAGGAGGCAGAGATTTGGAAGGTCTGGAGCGGCTGGCGATCCTTGCCAAAACCGACGAAAACAGCCTGGCCGAGCTGGTGGAGAGCCAAAAGCAGTGGATCCTGCGCACGGCCTCCAAATCCGCCGGGCGCTATATCACCGACAGTGACGACGAGTGGTCCACGGCTCTGCTGGCCTTTACCGAGGCGGTGCGGGACTATGAGGAGGAGAAGGGGAGCTTCCCGGCCTTCGCCTCTGTGGTGATCCGCCGCCGTCTGCTGGATCAGCTTCGCTCGGACAGCCGCCGGAGCGCGGAGCTCACCGTGACGCCCGCCGCCTTCGAGGGCTCCCTGGAGGAGGACGAGGCCGGGGGCCTGGAGCTGCGGGTCCAGGGCCGGGTGGCGGAGGAAGCCGCCCGGGAGGCGGCCCGCAGCGACGCCGCCCTGGAGATCGAGGCGGCCCGGCAGCTCCTGGAGCCCTACGGCATTTCCTTCTTCGACCTGGCGGAGGCCTCTCCCAAGGCGGAGAAGACGAAGCGGGCCTGCCGGGACGCGGTGCGGACCCTGTTGGCGGATGAGCTGCTGCTGGCGCGGCTGCGGAAGGCCCGGGCCCTGCCCATCAAGGAGCTGAGCGCCGCCTCCGGCGTGCAGAAAAAGATCCTGGACCGGCATAGGCGCTACATCATCGCGGCGGCGGAGCTGCTGGCGGGGGATTTCCCCATCATCGCGGATTATTTGGACTATATCAGAAGGGAGTGACTGCGTTGAAGGCATTGGTCTTGGAGATCAGGGACGGCAAGGCCGCCGTGCTCTGCGAGGACGGCACGGTGACGACCACCGAGCAGCCCTGCCGGGTGGGGGACAGCATCGAGCTGGAAACGAAGGTCATCTCCTTTGAGGAAGCAAAGGTCCGGCGGACGAAGCGCTGGACCCGCTCTCTGGTGGCGGCGGCCCTGGCCCTGGTGATCCTGGGCGGCTCCTATCGGGCCACCACCGCCTACGCGACCTCCTACGTTTCCCTGGACGTGGAGGAAAGCTCCGTGGAGCTGTCTGTGAACATGTACGGGCGGGTCATCGACGTCGACGCCGTGAACGAGGAAAGCGAGGAGCTGGCCGAGAGCCTCAGGTCGGATGTGCGCAACCTGCGGGTGGACGACGCCCTGGACCGGGCCGTCCGCGTCTTTGACGAGCGCGGCTTCTTCGGAGAGGACGCGACCCTTCTGGCGGGCGTCACCTCCGATTCCAACGCCTTCGGGGAGGAGACCTCCGCGGCCCTGGAACGCCTGGGCGGCCGGGACGAGGGCGGCTTCCGCTTCGTGACCGTGGACGTGACGCGGGATGAGCGGCAGGAGGCCCGCCGGAGCGACATGAGCGGCGGCCGCTTCTGCTTCGAGCAGCGCCGGGACGAATTCGAGGAGGAGGGCTTCTTCTTCCCCCACCCGGGCGACCGGGAGGCTCCGCCCCCGGCCGGACGGCCTCCCCTTGGGGTGCCGGGCGGCTGAAAGCGAAAAACTCATCACGAAATCTTCTCCCCGGCGCTTGACAAACGCCGGGGACTATGCTACACTCTAATAAACATATAAAATTAGTATGTTTAAGCGTCCCGCGGGACGCCTGAACTGCGGGAAGGAGACCCCATGCAAGTATATGCCGACAACGCGGCCACCACGAAAATGAGCCGCACCGCCATAGAGGCCATGCTCCCCTATATGGAGAGCGTCTACGGCAACCCCTCCAGCCTCTACTCC
>CAMVOG010000226.1 GCA_947169005.1 uncultured Clostridia bacterium
GCGGGCCGCGATCGCCCGGGCCGAGCCCTATTTCAGCACCGTCACCCTCGTTCTGGTGGGGGACGGCCACGAGGACGCGGGGCTGCTGCCCGCCATTCGCCTGCCCGTGGGCTGCGACGTGGCGGCGGAGCTGGTCGCGCTGGAATGAGGGGGTGGAGTGGTGAAACGTAAAAACCCGAAGCTGCGCCATTCTCTGGCCGTGGAGCTGCTCTGCTGCCTGCTGGGGAGCGTGGCCTTCTGCGGCGCGCTCCTGCCCGCCCTGGGCCAGGAGGTCGCCATGACCGACTGCCTGCTTTTCGCGGCGGTGGATATCCTCATCATCTTCCTGCTCTCCCGCCGCTGGTGGATCGCCCCGGCGCTGCTGGCGGCGCTGGCCCTCGTGGGCCTGGGGGTCCTCCACTTCTTCAAGCTCTGGGAGCCCGTGACGGAGTACGTGCGGGGCTTTATCGCCTGGTACGAGGCCGCCTGCCCCTACACCCTGCCCTATTCGGAAAACGGCAGCCTCTTCCTCATCCACCTGGCCTTCTGCTTCCCCGTGACGCTGCTGCTCTTCCTCTATTTCCGGCGCTTCCCCTTCCTGCCCATCTGGATCGCCCTCAGCGGGGCCCTGCTGGTGTGGATTTACTTCTTCTCCGGCGACACGGAGAACATGGTTTCCGTCGCGGCCCTGCTGCTCATCGTCCTCTTCGTGCTGATCGCCCGGGCCAACGCGGGCAGCATCAACCGCAAGCTGGGCGGCGAAACGATCCCCGCCGCCGCTATGGAGATCACTGCCCTGGCCATCGCGCCCCTGGTGCTGCTCTTTGCCTTTTCCATGGGCCCCAAGGAGGACGGGGAATGGCAGTCCCGAGGCGTGGTGAATCTGGTTTCCGACATGGGGGACGTGTTCTCCTTCTGGGGCGGCAGCAGCGCCGGGGGCAGCTTCAGCCTGGGCTACTCGGGCCTCGCCCCCAACGGCGGCGCCCTGGGCGGGGACATCAACCCCAACAACAGCTCCGTCCTGCGGGTGAAGACCAGGACCCCCATCCTGCTCTCGGGTGCCATCTACGACGCCTACAACGGGCGCAGCTGGTACGACGGGGAGAATCTGGGCCGCTTCCGCTTCGGCAGCTCCCTCTGGCGGGGCAAGCGGCGGGAGGTCTTTACCATCGACAAGCCCTCCGACCCCGAGGCCGCCGCCCTCTATGACGAGCTCAGCATCCCCGCCGTGCTGGATATTTCCATGAACGTGCGCTTCCGCTCCTTCTTCACCAACGGGAAGCTGGAGGGCGTCACCCTGCGCACGGGGGGCGACCCGGGCATCTACTTCAACGCCCAGGGGGAGCTCTTCCTGATGGACTTCCCCGAAATGGCGCTGAATTACACCGTCCGCACCCGGGTCCTGGACCGGGAGCGGGAGGACTACGACGAAAAAATGCGGGAGCTCATCGCCCTGGCCGCCCAGGGGCGGGACGGGGAATACGCCGAGATCGTCCGCACCTGCACCGCCGTTTCCGACACCGTGGAGCCCTTCGTGCGGGAGCTGACCGCGGAGCTGACCGCGGACTGCGAGACCGACTACGACAAGGCCCTGGCCATCGAGCAATGGCTGGGGGAGAACTGTGCCTATTCCCAGACCCCCGGGGACGTGCCCGAGGGCCGGGACTTCGTCTCCTGGTTCCTGGAGAGCCGGGAGGGCTACTGCACCTACTACGCCTCCGCCATGACCGTGATGGCCCGCCTGGCCGGGCTCCCGGCCCGCTATGTCAGCGGCTACGGCCTCAAGCAGGCGGACCGCCGCCCCGATACGGATTCCTACGTGGCCACCAACGCCACGGCCCACGCCTGGACCCAGGTCTATTTCCGGGGTCTCGGCTGGGTGGACTTTGACCCCATGCGCTGGGATTCCTTCGAGCTGGTGGCTATGGACGAGCCCGCGCCTCCCAGGGAGGAGGACCCCGAGCGGGAGCGGCCCACGGAGCTGCCCGAGCTGAGCCTGCCCGATCTGCTGGAGCAGGGCCAGCTCCCCGAGCTGCCCGAGCCCACCGCACCAACGGCTCCCCGCAGACCCCTCGTCACCGGGCGGCTGCTGCTGATCCTCTTAGGCTGCGCCGTCGCCGCCCTGCTGCTTCTGCTGCTGGTCCGCTTCGTATTGCTCTTCTTCCGCATGGAGAGCTTCTACTACCGGCTGCGGCGAAAATACCGGGACAACGGGGCCCGGGCCGACGCCTGCTACCGCCAGCTTTTGAAGCAGCTCCACTTCCTGGGCCTGGATATGGTCCCCTCCGACACGATCCTGAGCTTCTGCGCCCGGGCCGAGGAGACCCTGGGTGAGGAGGAGAGCCTCACGGAGATCTGCGAGCCCGTGCTGCTCTCCCGCTTCGCGGGCCGGGAGCCCACGGACGAGGAGGTACGCCGCATGTGCGGCTTCTACATCCGCACGGAGCGCACCCTGCGCCGCAAGCTGGGCTTCCGCCGCTATCTCTGGCGCCGGATGCTGCTGGGACGGTAGGAGGCGCTGATGGGCAAAACGCTGATTCTGAACGCCTCCCCCCGGACGGGCGGGGACGTGGCCGCCCTGCTGGACGCGGTGAAGGCGGAGCTGCGGGGCCCGGTGGAGGAGCTGCGGCTGTTCCGGGCCCGGCTCTCCCCCTGCGTGGACTGCCGCCGCTGCGCCATAGAGCCCGGCTGCGTCATCCGGGACGAGATGGACCGGGTCTACGCCGACGATTTTGACGGCGTTCTGGCCGCCGCGCCCGTGTATTACGGGGACCTGCCCGGCCCCCTGCTGAATCTTCTCAGCCGCTTCCAGGCCTATTACATGGCGGAGGCGGCCCTGCAAAGCCCTATCCCCCTGCGGCGCAAGCGGGGCGCGCTGATCCTGACGGGGGGCGGCCACGGCGGGCCCGAGGGGGCTCTGCGCCACGCACGCCAGCTTTTCCGGGCGCTGGGGGCCGGGGGCTTTGAGGAGCACACGGTCCTGTCTCTGCAGACGGACGCCCTCCCCGCCCGGGAGGACAAGGCGGCCCTCGCCGCCGCCCGCGCCCTGGCCCCCTGGCTGGAAGGGAAAGTCTAAAAAACAAAGGCTAAAGGGGACCTCTAAAAACTACTGTTTTTAAGTAGATGGTTACGGGAAGCGTCCTCTGGCTTCCCCTTGGGGGAAGCTGTCGCCCGCAGGCGACTGATGAGGGGCTTGCTGACGTTTGGACTCAGCGCCAAGGTATTTGATGTGATCTTGTCTGGTTTCACATCAAAAAAGCCTTCTTTGCATCAAAAGTGGGTGCAAGCCCCTCATCCGCCCCAGTGTGCGCACTGGGGCACCTTCCCC
>CAMVOG010000227.1 GCA_947169005.1 uncultured Clostridia bacterium
TATACTTCTTGATGGCGGCCTTGCTCTCCCCCGTCCGGGCCAGGTAGATGACGGCGGCGGTGGCCTCCGCCCCCTTGATCCCCTCCGGGTGGTTGTGGGTGGGCAGGGCCGTGAGGCGGGCGGCGTGAAGGGTGGCCTCCAGGCTGTCAAAGAGCCAGCCCGCGGCGGAAACGCGCATGGCACTGCCGTTGCCGTAGCTGTTGTAGGGCTCGGGCTCCCGTGCGCTCAGCCACCAGCGGAAGCGTCCGCCGTAGCCCGCCCAGGGATAGGCCCGGCCATAGTGCCGCATCCGCTCCGTCACGGCGGACAACACGGCTCCGTCCTCCTGTCCGAGGGTATCCAGCAGGGCCTCCGCCACCGCCAGGGTCATCACGGAATCGTCCGTAAAGGTAGAGTTTGCGGAGAAAAGCGGAAACTCCGTGGTCTTGATGTTGTTGTCGTCAAATTCGTAAGGGGAACCGATGATATCCCCCAAAATCGCGCCGAGCATGGGCAGGTCTCCTTTCTTCGTAAGGCAATAGGCTGCTTTCTTTTCTGTTACTCATACTCTACCACAAGCTGCTCGCCTTTTGGTCGCTTGAAGGGCGACAAGCATGCATTGCACATGGCTAATTGCACGTTTTCTCCGTGTATTCCAGTGCCTCTAAGAAGGGTCTGCGGTCCTGCTCGAAACGGAGGATGCTCTCCACCCTTGACACGGGCTGCCAAGCGCAGCCGGCGGTCTCGCCGGGATCGGGGCGGAGGCTGCCGCCGACGACCTCACCTAAGAAGTAGGTGATCGTGCGCTTCTCTCCGGGGCGGGCCGAGGCCACCACGGCGGAAAAGCCCTCGATCAGCCGGATGCGATAGCCCGTTTCCTCAAAGACCTCCCGCAGGGCCGTTTGCTCCGGCGTCTCCCCCGGCTCCATGCGGCCCTTGGGAAAGGACCAGGCCCCGTGCCCCGCGATCATCAGCACCTCCCGCCCCGCCGCTCCCCGGCGGAAGACGATGGCCCCGGCGGAGGGCGGCATCAGCGCGGGGTCCATCCACTTTTTTGGTTGTCTCACGGGAGAAGCCCCTCCCCGCCGAGCCAGCACAGGGCCGCAGCCGTATGCAGCTCCGCGCCGATCACCAGGGCACGGTCCCCGATATCAAAACGGCAGTTGTGCAATCCCGCGTCGGAGCCGGGCACGGCGGGGTCCGCCACGCCCAGGGCGGCGTAGCAGCCGGGAACCGCGTCCAGGAAATCCGCCATATTGTCCCCGCTCATGACGAGCCCCCGGCCCGTGGTAACGGTCAGGGCGGGGTCCAGCTGCGCCATGGCGGCGCGCAGCTCGGCGCTGGCGTTCTCGTCGTTCACCACGGGGGTGGAGGAGCCGGACCAGCCCACCTCGGCGGTCACGCCGCTGACGGAGGCCACGCTGCGGGCCGTCTCCTCGATCAGCTCCCGCAGGCGAAGCTGGGTCTCCGCCGTGACGGTGCGGGTGGTGCCCTCGATGACGGCGGCGTCGGCAATGGCGTTGTAGGTGGTGCCCGCCGTGAGCTTGCCCACACCCACCAGCACCGCCTCCGTGGGCGAGCAGCGCCGGGTGACGAGGCTTTGAAGGGCCACCACCAGGTGGGCGGCGGCATAGAGGGCGTCGGCCCCCTCCTGGGGCATGGAAATGTGGGTGGAGCGCCCGTGGAGACGGATGGTAAAGTGATCCACCCCTGCGTTGTTGAGCCCGCCCTTGATGCCCACGGTGCCGATGGGCAGGTCCGGCACCACATGGAGGCCGAAGCAGCGCTTCACGCCCTCCAGGGCCCCGGCCTCAAAGAAGGGAGCGGTGCCCTCCCCGATCTCCTCGGCGGGCTGGAAGATCAGACGGACCTCGCCGGAAAAGTCCTTCCGATGGGCTTGCAGGACGGTCGACGCGCCCAGGAGCATGACGGTGTGGCCGTCGTGCCCGCAGGCGTGCATAACCCCTTCGACCTGAGAGCGGTAAGGGGCCTCGTTCTCCTCCCGCACGGGCAGGGCGTCGATATCCGCCCGCAGGGCCACGATGCCCTCCCCCGGCTTTTCGCCCCGGATGGTGGCCAGAACGCCGGTCTCGCCGCAGCGGACGTGAGCCACGCCGATGGCGTCCAGCTCCCGCTCGATCAGGAGGGCCGTTTCGTACTCGTGCAGCCCCAGCTCCGGGTGACGGTGCAGGGCCCGGCGCAGCTCCCCCAAGTGCCCCTCCAGGGCGTTCAGCTCGTTTCTGATCTCAGTCATGGTTTTTCCTCCCGATGGTTTTTCTTGATTATACGCCCCCGGGGAAAAGTTCGCAAGCGCCTGTTGTAATTCGATGGGGGGATATGGTATAATAACAGGTAACAAGGGCTCAGTAAACAGGGCTCAGGGGCGAGAGCTTTGCGTGGCGCTTTTGGGCCGAAAGGAGAAATTGCTTGAAACGGCTGGTTTTTATTATACTGTGTATCGTATTGTGTCTGGGCTGTCTTGTGGGCTGCGGAAAGCGCGTCGCCGTTGAGCCGGAGGCCGGGACCGTGGAGGAAGCACCCGCGGAGGCGGAAGCTCCCGTGGAAGAGGCTGAGCCGGAGGAGAGTGTCGCGCAGCCGGAGGCAGCGGAGGAAACACCCCCGCTCTCCGAGGAAACGGAGGCTCCCGCCGAGGAGATTCCGGAGCGGCCCGCCGAGGAGCCGGAGGAAGAGCCCCCTGCGGAGGAAACCCCCGCCCCTGTGGACGAGCCAGAGGAAGAGCCCGAAGTCCCCGAAGCCGAGCCGGAAGAGCCCACCTCGACGGAGCCGGAGGAGCCCGCAGAGCTTGAGGATCCCACGGATGACGCCCGGGTCCTCTATGCTCTGGGAGACTCCATTGCCAGCGGCTACGCCCTGCGTTCCCCCTATACGGAGCGCTACTCCGCCCTGCTGGTTGCCGCTCTCTCCGAGCGGGATGGCCTCAGCTGGGAGGAGCGCAACTTCGCCGTGGCCGGGGACCCCAGTACTGACCTGCTGAATCGGCTGCGCTCCGGCCAGGTCACAGGGCTGGAGGAGGCGGACGAGATCACGGTCTGCATCGGGGCCAATAACGTGCTTGGCCCGGCGGGGACCTTCCTCATGTCCTACGGCTCCGCTCTCTTCTCGGAGGAGCCGGAGACTTCCGTTTCCGAGGCCTACGAGGTCTTCCGGGAGGCGGCCGGCCAGGGCGTGGCGACCCTCACAGCGGATCTGAAAAGCGTCATGGACCTTCTGCGGGCGGCAAATCCCACGGCCCCCATTACCTTT
>CAMVOG010000228.1 GCA_947169005.1 uncultured Clostridia bacterium
CATTTACGCGGAGAAAGAGCTTGCCGCCGCCAGCGGGGAGGAGCTTGCCGCCCTATCCGGCGGGCTCTGGACCGAGCCCGTGGACGTGGAGATCAACCGCCGGGTGGTGGAGGGGGGCTATGACCTCATCCTTTCCATCGGCCAGGTGGTGCCCCATGAGGTGGTGGGTATGTCCAACCACGCGAAAAACCTCTTCGTGGGCGTGGGCGGGGCCTCCATGCTGGGCAGCTCCCACATGCTGGGGGCCGTCTACGGGCTGGAGCACATGATGGGCCGGGACCATACCCCCGTGCGGAAGCTCTTCGACCTGGCCTATGAGCGCTATCTGAAGGACCTGCCCATCTGCTTCGTGCTGACGGTGATGAGCGCCGGGCAGCACATGCACGGGCTCTTTATCGGGGACAGCCGCCGGGTCTTTGAGGAGGCCGTTGCCTGCTCCCAAAAGAACAATCTGGACTGGGTGGAGCCCATCGACAACTGCGTGGTTTACCTGGACCCGGAGGAATACAAAAGCACCTGGCTGGGGAACAAGGCCGTTTACCGCACCCGCATGGCCCTGGCTGACGGGGCGCGGCTGCGGATCATCGCCCCCGGCGTGGAAAAGTTCGGGGAGGACCCGGAGAACGACCTGCTGATCCGCAAATATGGCTATCGGGGGCGGCTCCGCACCCTGGAGCTTTTCAAGACGGAGCCGGAGCTGCGGGCGAATATGAGCGCCGCCGCCCATCTGATCCACGGCTCCTCCGACGGGCGCTTTACCGTCACCTACGCGGCGGGGAGGCTGAGCCGGGAGGAGGTCGAGGCCGTGGGCTTCGGCTGGGCCGACTGCGGCGAGCTGCTGCGGCGCTACCCGCCCGAGGAGATGAAGGACGGCTGGCAGACCATGCCGGACGGGGAGCGGGTCTTCTATATCTCCAACCCGGCCCTGGGGCTCTGGGCGGACCGCAAGCGCTTTGAGGAAACGGAGGGGGAAGGATGAAGATCGCGATTTTGGGCGCGGGAGCCATGGGGATGCTGTTCGGCGGCTTTCTTTCCCGCGAAAATGAGGTCCTGCTGCTGGAAAAGGACCCGGCCCGGGTGGCGGCCATCCGGGAAAGCGGCGTGACCGTGACGGAGCCGGACGGGACGGAGCTGCGCTTTGCTCCCCGGGCGGAGCAGATCGACGCCATTCCCGCCGGGGAGACGGCGGAGCTGCTGCTGGTCTTTGTGAAGAGCCTGTTCGAGACCGAGGCGCTGGAGGCGGCCCGGGGCCTCATCGGGCCCGAGACCCGGCTCATGACTCTGCAGAACGGGGTGGGGCATGAGGAGGTCCTCTGCCGCTTCGCCCCGCCGGAACGGGTCGTCATCGGCACGACCCAGGACAACGCCTCCGTCTGCGGCCCTGCTGCCGTGAAGCACGGCGGGGCGGGGAAGACGGCCCTTGGCCCCGTCAGTGGGTCTGCGGAGGCTCTGCTGCCCCTGGCGGAGATTTTTTCTCGCTGCGGCTTCCCCTGCGAGGCCTCGGCGGACGTGAAGCGTCTTATCTGGAACAAGCTCTTTCTGAACGCCTCCGCCAGCGCCCTCACGGCCCTGTTCCAGGTGCCCCTGGGCTTCATCGTGGATGAGCCCCACGCCCGCACCCTGGCGGCAAAGCTCATGGACGAGGCCGTGGCCGTGGCCAACGCCGAGGGCCTGGACTTTGAGGCAGAGGCGGTAAAGGAGCAGGTTTTTGCCCAGCTCAGCCGCTCCAAGGGCGGGCTCACCTCCATCTACGCCGACCTGCGGGACGGACGCCGCTCGGAGGTGGACACCATCAGCGGCGCGGTGGTCCGGGCGGGGGAGCGCCTGGGAGTCCCCACGCCGAACATGGCTTTCGTGGTGGCGGCCATCCACGCCATGGAAAACAAGGCAGCAGGCAGCAGGTAACAGGCAACAGAAAAGAGGAGGAATGAGTATGTCATGTGTTTTTGAAATGAACGGGCTGCGGGTGGTTGACCTCTCCAAGCCCCTGGACCCCGCCACTGAGACCCGGCGGTTGAAGCTGCGCCGCTTCAACACCGGCGGCCCCATCCCGGATTTCCACACGGATATGGACATCACCAGCCACCTGGGGACCCACGTGGAGTGCCCCTATCATCACCGGGAGGACTGGCCCAGCGTGGCGGAGGTGCCGTTGACCCAGTTCATGGGCCGGGGCGTCTACCTCAACTTCACGGAGCTTGCCCCCAACAGCTATCTGACCCGGGAGGTCCTGGACAAATACGCGGGCACGAAGCTGCGGCCCGGGGACGTGGCGATCATCGACTCGCCCTACCGCATCCCGCCCTTTACGGCCCTCACCAACGGCCCCGAGGACAAGCGCCTTTTCGTGAACGGCGAAACGGCCCAATGGTTTCTGGAAAAGCAGGTCAAGTGCGTGGGCTTCGGGGAGGGCGTCTCCATCGAAAACCGCAATGAGGACGTCTGCCCCTTCCACGATATTCTGCTGGAAAAGAACATCCTCTTCATCGAGGTCCTGCAGAATCTGGACAAGCTGACCCGTGACACCTTCTTCATTTCCTACGCGCCCATGAACGTCAAGGGCCTGGACTCCTGCTCCGTCCGCTGTTACGCCATCGAGGGCCTGGCAGAGTTCGAGTGATTCGTCTTTAGTACTCAGAAAGGAAGATGACGCAATGAGAAAGACGCTTCGACAGCTTTTATCCGAGACGCCGGGGACCGTGTTTGCCCCCTGCGTGTATGACTGCTCCTCTGCCCGCGCCCTGGAAATGGCGGGCTACAAGGCGCTGATGTTCTCCTCCGGGGAGTATTCCCTGGCCATCAACGGCGTGGTTGACTACGGCTTCACGGGCCTGGCGGAGCTGGAATGGATGGTGGGGCGCATCACCAATACCTGCACCCTGCCCATCGCCGTGGACATTGAGGACGGCTTCGGCGGCCCCCTGGCCGTGTACCGCACCTGCAAGCGCCTGGCCCGGCTGGGGGCCGGGGCCGTGCAGCTGGAGGACGCGGGGGACATGGAGGAGACCACGGGCCTCATGCCCCGGGAGCAGTATTACGCCAAGGTCCGCGCCGCGCTGGACGCCCTGGCCGGGACCGACTGCATGCTGATCGCCCGCACCAACGCGGACCCCGCCACCCAACTGGACGAGGGCTGTGAGCGGATGCTGCGGGCCCACGAGATGGGCGCGGAGCTCACCACCGTGGTCAAGCTCTCCAACCTCAAGGACGCCGAGTAC
>CAMVOG010000229.1 GCA_947169005.1 uncultured Clostridia bacterium
CCTCAATGCTACAGTTTCTGAGTTTTTCAATCTTGTCGGGATTATTGGTTAAAAGGGGCGCTGCATGGCCACCTTGTCGCCGGAGAGGTCCACGCCGTTTTCCTTGCGGAACTCAGCGACCAGGTAATCCATGATGCACTTATCAAAGTCGTCGCCGCCCAGGCGGTTGTTGCCCGCCGTGGCCAGGACCTCGATGACGCCGTCGCCGATCTCCAGCACGGAGACGTCGAAGGTGCCGCCGCCCAGGTCGTAGACCATGATCTTCTGCTCATTCTCCTTGTCCAGGCCGTAGGCCAGGGCCGCGGCGGTGGGCTCGTTGATGATACGCTTGACCTCCAGGCCCGCGATGCGGCCCGCGTCCTTGGTGGCCTGGCGCTGGGCGTCGGTGAAGTAGGCGGGGACGGTGATGACCGCCTCGCTCACGGGGCCGCCCAGATAAGCCTCGGCGTCCGCCTTCAGAGCCTGCAGCACCATGGCGGAGATCTCCGGGGGGGAGAACTTCTTGTCGTCGATCTGCACGGTGTAGCTGCTGCCCATCTCACGCTTGATGGAGCTGATGGTCCGGTCCGGATTCGTAACGGCCTGGCGCTTTGCCACGCGGCCAACCATACGCTCGCCGGTCTTGGAGAAGGCCACGACGGAGGGGGTGGTGCGGGCGCCCTCGGCGTTGGGGATAACGGTAGCGGTGCCGCCTTCCATCACGGCGACGCAGCTGTTGGTGGTGCCCAGATCTATACCGATAATCTTACTCATGATAAATTCCTCCTATATCGTTTAAAGTGAAACGTTGAAAGTTGAAAGCCAAATGCTTTAAACTTTAATCTTTAATCTATCTAATTGGCCACCGTGACCATGGCGAAGCGGATCACCTTGTCGCCCAGGACAAAGCCCTTCTGGAACTCCTCCACCACGGTGTTTTCTCCCGCCGTCTCGTCCTCGATATGGCGGATGGCGTTGTGCTTCTCGGGGTCGAAGGGCTGGCCCACGGCCTCGATGGCCTTCACGCCCAGCTTGTCGAAGATCGTTTCCAACTGGGTCATGGTCATCTGCACGCCCTTTAAAAAGGCCTCGTCCTCGGTGCCCGTGGCCAGGGCCCGGGCCAGGTTATCGTAAACGGGCAGCAGCTCCTTGACGGTCTCGGCCTTTACGTCGGCGTAAAGGGCGTCCCGCTCCTTCTGGCTGCGGCGGCGGTAGTTATCGTATTCCGCGGCCAGGCGCAGGTAACGGTCCTTCTCCGCGGCCAGCTCCGCCTCCCAGTCCCGGGCGGGCGCTTCCGGCTCCGCCGCTTCGGGCTGCGGTCCCTCCGTCTCCGCCGCTGCCTCCTCCGCGGTTTCTTCCTTCACCGCTGCCGCTTCCTCCGCCGCCGTTTCCGCGGCGGCAGCCTCGGCTGCTCTGCGCTTTTCCTCTTTCTTTTTAGAGGCCATTACTCTTCCTTCCTTTCCTCCTGGGGCAGGCTTCTGGGCTCCTCACGGGGCGGGGGTAGCAGATCGGGCGGCATCAGCGGCAGCTTGCCGCCGGCGGCCAGCTCCCGCAGACCGCGCACCACATAGGACAGGTGCGCCGCTACCTTGGCGTAGTCCATGCGGGTGGGGCCGACCACGCCGATCATGCCCTTCATGTCGTTCCCCAGGTCATAGGTCGCCATCACGACGCTGGAATCCTGCAGCTCCTTGGCCACGTTTTCCGGGCCGATAAGGATGCGGATCTCGGCGTCCCCGGCGGCGGGAGGGGCCACGAGCTCCTCATTCTCCGCCAGATAGGTCAGCAGCTTCTGGGCCTTGTCCACGTCCTTGAACTCCGGGTGCCCCAACAGATGGGAAGCGCCGGTCACGCTGGGCCGCACGGGGGTCGCGCCCGCCAGGGCGTTCAGCGCGAAGCCCGCCAGGGCGGCGGCAGCGCCGCTCGTGTCCCCCGTGACCCGCTCGGCGGCGGCGATCAGCTCCGCCGTGATCTCGTTTTCCGGGATACCGGTGAAGTTGGCGTTGAACACCGTGCCCAGCTTCTTGCCGAAGCTCTCCTCGATGCCCTCAGGGAAGTGCATGAGGCGGTTTTTCACGCTGCTGTTGCTGAGCATCGCCACGGCGATCACGGTGGCCGCGTCCACATAAATGAGGTCGAAGCGCTTGATCGTCAGCGGGGCAGCGGGGGCCGCCACGGCGTAGGCCGGGTAACTCGTCAGGTCCGAGATGACCTCCCCCGCCTCGTTCAGCAGCACGTCCATCTGCTGGACCTTGCTGTTGAGGGCCTTGTTGATGCGGCTGGTCTCCTTCATGCTCAGCGTGTGCTGGGCCATCAGCTCGTTGACGTAAATGCGGTAGCCCTTGGGGGAGGGCACCCGCCCGGCGGAGGTGTGGGGCTGCTCCAGGTAGCCCATATTGGTCAGCTCCGCCAGCTCGTTGCGGATCGTGGCGGAGGAAACGCCCAGCCCGGCCGTCGCCGCGATGGTCTTGGAGCCCACGGGCTCCGCCGTCTCCACGTAGCTTTCCACGACGGCCTTGAGTATTTTCTTTTTCCGTTCGCTCAGCTCCATGTCCGCACTCTCTTTCTGTATTAGCACTCATATCCCCCCGAGTGCTAAACATACTCTACCACCCGCCCCCATTCTTGTCAATAGGCTATTTGAAAATAATTTGTGAACATGATTTCCAGGACTCAGTACTCAGTACTCAGTACTCAGGACTCAGTTTTACTGAGTACTCCTTCCTGAGTACTGAGTACTGACTCCCGGCCGCTTATGCAATCTGCACAAAAATCCTCCGCCATTTCGTCATTATACCATCTTGTTTTCACAATCTCTCTATGATATATTTTAAATAGTCGATACGTAAATATTAAGATAATATTGATTGTAGGTCATTCCGGGGTACTCCTTCCCGGCTTGACTTGTCCCTATCATTTTCTACACATGCCGGCAAAAGCGGTGGGATTTTCCCACCGCTTTTGCTATGCTGTTTCCTTTTCTCTCGCCGCTTGACAGGGCTTTTGCCCTTGGGCTATACTATATTATACATTTCGCTTGACCAAGCCCGGCTCAGCCGCCGGGGAGCAGATCCCGGGGATCGACAGGGACCCCCTCCAGCGTCATGGCAAAGTGCAGGTGCGTCACGTTCCCGATCTCGGCCATGGCCGTCTCCCCCACCGCGCCGATCACGTCGCCCATGGATACCGTCTGCCCCGCGCTGACGGCGGGCAGCTCCGCCAGGTTGGCGTAGATGC
>CAMVOG010000230.1 GCA_947169005.1 uncultured Clostridia bacterium
GGATGCGGCAGGACGTGGTCTGCGAGGCCCTGGTCAAGTACCTGGAGGGGCTGGGCGTCCGGCCCCTGGACGTTGCCGTGCTGGTGGCCCTGGGCACCCATCGGCGGCAGACGGCGGAGGAGCTGGAAAAGCTGGCTTCCCCCTACGTCTTCCGCCGCTGCCGGGTGGTCAATCACGACTGCGACGCCCGGGACCTGGTATACGTCGGCACCACCTCCCAGGGCACGGAGGTGCGGGTCAATCCTCTCGCCGTCGGGCGCAAGCTCATCGTGGTGAGTGGAACGGTCCACCATCTGATGGCGGGCTACGGCGGCGGACGCAAGAGCATCCTACCCGGCGTATCCGGGCGGGAGACCATCCGCATGAACCACCGCCACGCCCTGGACCCCGTCGCCCCCCACACGGACGAGAAGGTTGGCAGCGGAAAGCTGCGCCTCAATCCCATCAACCGGGACATGGACGAGGCGGCGGCCCTGGTGAAGCCGGACTTCGGCGTCAGCATCGTGGTGAACGCACAGAGCCGACACAGCGGCATCTTCTGCGGCGATTTCATGGCGGCCTGGGAGGCCTCCTGCCGCTTCTGCCAGCAGAATTACGGCGTCCCCATCGACTATGAGGCGGACGTGGTGATCGCCTCCTGCAACGGCTATCCCAAGGACATCAACCTGTACCAGGCCGTGAAGACCCTGCTGAACGGGGCGGGCGCACTGAAAAAAGGCGGCACCTTCGTCTTTTTGGCGGAGTGCCCCGAGGGCGGCGGCGCGCCGGATTTCTTCGACTGGATCGAGCCCTTGAACCGCGGGGAGCTGGACAGCGCCCTGCGGGCGGATTTCACCATCGGCGGCTATATTTTCTACGCCAGCTGCGAGGCTATCGCCAAGGCGGGTGACTTCTATATGCTCACGGCCATCCCGCCGGAAACGGTGAAGGGCATGGGTATCCGGGCCTTCTCCGACCCCGGGGAACTCTCCCGGCGGCTGGACCTGCGGGGCAAGACGGTCTACGTGATCCCCAACGGCGGCAGCCTCCTGCCCCAGCTCAAAGCGGAGCATCTGCTGCTGAATGAGGAAGTAGGCGGGAATCAGGACTCAGGAAAGAGGACTCAGGACTCCGTTTTATAAGGTACCTGGGCGGCCGGGCAGGCCGCCCGGGTTATGAAGCAGCAATCCCCCCGGAAGCGGCGCTTCCGGGGGGATTCCATTTTCAAATCTGTTTTACAGGGCCGCCTTGGCCTTCTCGGTGAGGGCGGTGAACGCCTCCGGCTCGTGGATAGCGATCTCGGAGAGCATCTTGCGGTTCATATCGACGCCGGCCAGCTTCAGACCGTGCATGAAGGTGGAATAGTTCATGCCGTTGAGCTTGCAGGCGGCGTTGATACGGGCGATCCAGAGCTGACGGAACTCTCTCTTCTTCTGCTTGCGGCCGACGTAAGCATAGGTGAGAGACTTCATCATGGCCTGGTTAGCCATCTTATAGTGCTTGGACTTGGAGCCCCAATAGCCCTTGGCGAAGCCGAGGATCTTTTTTCTTCTCTTGCGCGTCATCATAGCGCCCTTAACTCTTGCCATTTCTTTAGCCTCCTATATTGAGTAAAAGTAGTAATTCTTATTTGTAGGGGATCATACGCTTGACAGCGGCCGTATTGGTGACATCAGCGTAAGCACCCTGACGGAGGCCTCTTTTACGCTTGGTGTTCTTCTTGGTGAGGATGTGGCTCTTGAAAGCGTGGGCGCGCTTGACCTTGCCGGTCTTGGTCAGGTTGAATCTTTTCTTTGCCCCGCTGTGTGTTTTGATCTTAGGCATTTGTTGGGATCTCCTTCCGTATTATTCTGGTGTCTTATTTGGCGTTCTTGGGCGAGAGGAACATGGCCATATGTCTTCCGTCCAGCTTCGGCGGCTTGTTGACCGTGGCGACCTCGGCGCAGCCATCCGCAAAGTTCTTGAGGAGCTCTTCGCCGATCTCGGTATGGGTCATTTCTCTGCCGCGAAAACGGACCGTCACCTTCACTCTATCGCCGTCTGAAAGGAACTTCTGCGCGTTTTTCAGCTTCACGTTAAAGTCGTTCGTGCCGATACCGGGAGACATGCGGATCTCCTTGACCTCGATGACCTTCTGGTTCTTCCGGGTCTCCTTTTCGCGCTTGGACTGCTCAAAGCGGAACTTGCCGTAGTCCATGATCTTGCAGACGGGCGGGGTGGAGTTGGGCGAGATCTTGACAAGATCAAGGTCCTTCTCCTCAGCGATGGCCAGCGCCTGCTGCGCGGACATGATCCCGAGCTGGGCACCGTCGTCACCGATCAGACGGACCTCCCTGTCGCGGATCTCTTCGTTGATCTGATGAGCCGTGTTACTGATACCTGAACACCTCCTGAAAATGCTCGTCGGTTATCCACCGGGGAAAAATAAAGCACGGATGATAACATCCGCGCAGATACGCCCTCCCCCACCGCTGGCGGGAGAAGAAACCGTATTGACCGCGGCGCGCCACTGCGGCCGGGTGAAGTGCGTGGATATCACACTTGCTTTATTGTTTACTATGAGACTATAGCAGAATTGACCGTATTTGTCAATAGCTTTTTGCGGTTATTTTACCGGCTTGCCGTCCAGAACAGCCTCTACAAGCGTTTCCCCCTCGTAGACCAGCTTCAGAGAGAAAAAAGGGCCGGGCTTTTCGATCAGCCTCAGAAAAATGCGGTCCCCCTCCCACATGGGAAGCTCATAAAGAGCCTCTTTGTCGATCCATTCCAACACGCCCTCGTCGCAGTCCGTCAGCTCTCCCTCAAAGCCATCCGCCGTGAAAAGGTGCATATACTCCGTCTCCCAGCGATCCGAAACGAAGGTGACGACGCCGCGAAACTGCCAGGAGGTCAGCGTGAGGCCGGTCTCCTCCTTCACCTCCCGGAGAAGGCAATCCTCGGGGCTCTCCCGGTCCTCAAACTTGCCGCCGATGCCCACCCACTTATCGTGATTGAGATCGTTCTCCTTGCTGACCCGGTGGAGCATCAGATACTGCCCGTCCCGCTCGATATGGCAAAGGGTCGTATTGCGCATAGCTCATTCTCCTTCTTTGATGCAGACGTGTGGGCGGCCCGTGGACCGCCCACAACTGCGTACGGATTTCTGAGTACAGATACCCGGCTTATCTGACCTTGCCCTTCTTGCCCTTGAACTTGTTCCACAGGGGGCCGGCAATGCAGGTGG
>CAMVOG010000231.1 GCA_947169005.1 uncultured Clostridia bacterium
CGTAAACGCCGTCCGTGGAGACGGCGGCAAATTTTTTAAGGATACGGCGACCCCCGAGATCTACCCGCTGCCCCTCCACGACGCCCTTCCGATCTCCCACGTTCGTGCCCAGGCTGCCGCCGCAGTCAACCAGGGCCGTCTCACCGCCGGAAACAAGCAGGATGCTCTGTCCCTGCCCCACGTCCAGCACCGTGCCGTGGAGCCGCCCCGCCCGGCCGCGGAGGGCGGTGAGGGACAGGGCGCAGGCCAGCACCAGCAGGTTGGAGACCGCGAAGAGACGCAGCTTGCCCCGGCCCCGGGGCAGGAGCAGCAGAAGCAGCAGCTCGGCATAGAGGAAGGCCAGCCAGGCCCGCACGTAAACGCCGTCCGTGGAGACGGCGGCAAAAGGCAGCCGGGCCATGGCCTCCGCCGCGGCCCGCAGCAGCCAGACCAGAGCGGCGGGCCCCCAGGCCAGAGCAGCGGCGGCGGGGAACCAGACAAAGCCCAGGGCCGTCACCAAGAGCCCCGCGGAAAAAATCAGTGTCGCCAGGGGCAGGGCCAGGAGATTCGTCACCGGGGCGATCAGCGAGACCGTGCCGAAATAGAGGGCGGAAAGGGGCAGCGTGAAAACCAGGGCTGCCAGAGTGGCGGCCAGCGTCGCCGCAACGAAGCGGAGGATACGGCCTGGGACGGGCGCTTTCCCCCACCGGGCCAGGCGGCCCTCCCTGCCGAAGGGCGCGCAGAAAAGGGCCCTCAGCCGCCCGCTGTAGAGCATGAGGCCCAGGGTGGCGGCAAAGGAGAGCTGCAGCCCCGCGTTCTTCACGGAGACGGGATTCAGCAGCAGAAGCAGCATCAGCGCCAAGGACAGGGCCGTGAGCCCGTCATAGTCCCGGCGCAGGGCCGACGCCGCGAGGAGCATAATCTGCATGACCCCCGCCCGCACCACCGAGGGCGAAAAGCCCGTGACGGCCATGAAGGCGAAGACCAGCGGGATCGTCAGCAGATTCCCCAGCCGTTTGCGGCCAAAGAGCAGCCGCAGCAGGGCCACCAGGAAGGCCACGTGCATGCCCGAGACCGCCACGATGTGGGCCGCGCCCGTCGTGCGCAGGTCCGCGTAAAAGGCCGTCTCCGCGTTCAGCTCCCCCCGATCCCCGGTGAGGATGGCCTTCATAAAGGGCACGGCGAAGGGCGGGAAGACCGCCGCGATCTTCTCCCGGATTACCCGGGCCAGCCGTTGGGGCAGGAAGCGCAGCTCCGCCAGGGCCGCCCGGCCCGTGACGGTATAGGCTGAGCGGGCATAGGCGAAAACGTCGCTCTCCACCTTCTCCGAGGCCAGGAGCAGGCGGGTAGAGAGGGTCAGCTCGTCCCCCGGCTCCAGCTCCGCCCCCTCCTCCCCGTAGGGCAGGTAAAGCTGCACGCCGATGGGCAGACCATCCTCCCGCAGAAGCTGCCCCCTCAGCTTATAGCTGTAGCTGGAGGGGCTGGGATACTCCGTTGCCAGCACGCGGACCTCTCCCTCAGCGCCGGAGAGAGAACGGGCCGGGACGGTGATGAGGGCCGCGAAAACAAGGCAGCAGCCCAGGCCTGCCAGACACCCCAAAGACAGGAGCCGCCCGTAACGGGCCCAGGGCCTTTTCACAAGGCAAAAGCCGAGAAAGGCCGCCGCGGGCAGGGCCAGGAAGAAGAGGCCCAGCCGCTCATTCAGCAGGTACTGATACAGAAGGACCGCCGCCGAGAAGGCAAACGCAAAACAGGCCAGCTTTCTCATGCGGCGATCGCTCCTTTAAGTTTAAAAGTTTAAAAGTTTAAGAGTTTAAGAGTTTAAAGTGCTTTAATCCTTCAACTTTAATCTTTCAACTTTGATCTTTATTCAACCCGGGGGCCAGGTCATGTCCCGCCCGGAGAGGACGTGGAAATGCAGGTGGAAGACGGACTGGCCCGCCTGCTCCCCGCAGTTGGAAACCACGCGGAAGCCCTCCAGCCCCTGCTCCTTCGCCAGCCGCGCAATGACCTCAAAGGCGTGGGCCACGACGGCGGAATTCTCCGGCGTGATGGCCGCGGCGGAGGGAATGTGGGCCTTGGGGATCACCAGGAAGTGAACAGGCGCCTGGGGGTCGATGTCCTTGAAGGCATAGACCAGCTCGTCCTCATAGACGCAGGTGGAGGGGATCTCCCCTGCCGCGATCTTGCAGAAAAGGCAATCAGACATTTACGTTCCTCCTTATCCCAGCTTGCTCTGGACGAAATCGTCCACCGCGGCCAGGGCGTCGTCCACCTTATTGAGGTCGCTGCCGCCGCCCATGGCGCTCTCAGGTCTGCCGCCGCCCTTGCCGCCGGCAATGGGGGCGATGGTCTTGATGATGTCGCCCGCGCGGATGCCCTTCGCCACGGCATCCTTGCCGCAGACGGCCAGGAAGGTGATCTTCCCCTCGTTCACCGCGGCCAGGGCCGCGACGACGCCGGGCTCGGCATCCCGCAGCATGTCGCCCATCTGGCGCAGCTTCTCGGCGTCGGCCTCCGGGACGACGGCGGTGAGCACGCGGAAGCCGCCCACGGACTTCGCGCCGAAGAGGAGGCGGTTGGTTTCGCCCGCGCTCTCCTTCGCCTTGAATTTCTCGATATTCTTCTGGGCCTCCTTGAGCCGCTCCAAAAGCTGCTCCGCCTTCTGCTTCAGCTCGGCGGGGCTGGAAGCGTGGAGCACGGCGGCGGCGTTGGCCAGAACCTGCTTGAGCTCCTCGGTCTGGGCCAGGACGGCCTTGCCCGTGATGGCCTCAATGCGGCGCACGCCGGAGGCGATGCTGCCCTCGCTGACGATGTGGAGAGAGCCGGCCTTGGCGGTGTTGTCCAGATGCGTGCCGCCGCAGAACTCCATGGAGACGCAGCCGTTCTCGCCCATCTCGACCACGCGGACGACCTCGCCGTACTTCTCGCCGAACATGGCGACGGCGCCCTTCTTCTTGGCCTCCTCCAGGGGCAGGACCTCGGTGACGACGGCATAGCCGCTGAGGATGTTCTCATTGACCATAGCCTCGATCTCCCGGAGCTGCTCGGGGGTGACGGCCTCAAAGTGGGAGAAGTCGAAGCGCAGACGGTCCGGCTCCACCAGGGAGCCCGCCTGATGGACATGCTCGCCCAGCACCTTTTTGAGCGCGGCGTCCAGCA
>CAMVOG010000232.1 GCA_947169005.1 uncultured Clostridia bacterium
TCTCCTACATCAGGGGGCTTTTGTCTATTGTCCGTTTTTACTGGTTCGGTTCAGGCCTGGACCCGGCCTTTTTCACTCTTGCAAAGCGGCGGCGGCGGGTGTATCATAGAATGGTAAGCATGGGGCGCGGCCCCAACGTGATGAAAGGATGGTTTATATGAGCAAGACTCCGATCTTTACCGGCTGCGGAACTGCCATGGTCACCCCCTTTAAGGAGGATGGGACCATCAACTTCGATAAAATGGCTGAGCTGATCGACCTGCAGTATGCGGGCGGCACCAGAGCTATCGTCATCAACGGCACCACCGGCGAAAACGCCACCCAGCCCCTGGATGAGCATGAAGCCCTGGTCGACTTCTGCGTGAAATACAACAAGGGCCGCATGAAGGTGGTCGCGGGCGTCGGCAGCAACGATACCATGACCTCCATCCGCCTGGCCCGCAGCGCCGAGGCCTCCGGCGTGGACGGCATCCTTATGGTGACGCCCTATTATAACCGCACCAACCAGGCGGGCCTGGTGCAGCACTTTACCTATGTGGCGGACCGGGTGAAGGTCCCCATGATCCTTTACAACGTACCCGGGCGCACCACCGTCACCATCCAGCCGGAGACCTATAAGATCCTCTCCGAGCATCCCAACATCAACGGCGCGAAGGAGGCCTCCGGTGACATCGGCCTTTTCGCCCGCACCCTGGCCCTCTGCGGCGATAATCTGAACATCTGGAGCGGCAACGACGACAACACCGTGGCCATGATGGCCATGGGCGCCAAGGGCGTCATTTCCGTAGCCTCCAACATCGTGCCCAGCGTGGTCTCCAAGCTCTGCGGCCTCTGCCTGTCCAATAACTTCCGCTCCGCCACGGAGCTTTACTGCGCCTACGCCGACTTCTTCGCCAAGATGTTCATCGACGTGAACCCCATCCCCGTGAAGGTCGCCATGAACATGCTGGGCATGGGCGTCGGCCCCCTGCGCCTCCCCCTGTGGGAAATGAACGAGGCCAACACCGCCAAGCTGCGGGAATGCCTGGTCAACTACGGCCTTTTGAAGTAAAGTATATACGGAAGGGCGGGCCTTGGCCCGCCCTTTTTATGAAAGGAAGGGTTTAACCATGTCTCTGCAAGCGACCAACTATATCAGCCTGTCGAATCATCCCTTCTCCCGCCGGGGCTCCTTCTTCACCTTCTTCAACTCCACCAACGGGCAGGATCAGTTCGGCAAGACCCAGCTCTTCATCGGCTCCCTGCGGGGGACGGGCCCCTATCGGCAGATCCGCGCCGAGCTCGTGAAGGACGGGGCGGCCCTGCCCACGGTCATTTCCTCCACGGAGAGCGAGGTCGTCCTGCAAAGCCTCCACGGCTCCTGCCGCTTCTGCATCGGGGAGCGGAGCTTCGTCCGCATCAAGGGCACGGACGGGCTTACCCTGCGCCTGAGCCCCACTGTCAGCCCCCGGGGCGGCGTCGCCACGGATCTGATGGACGGCTGCTGGCAGTTTGATTTCAACGGGGCCCAGGCGGTGCTGCTGCCCTTCGCGGGCAAGCTCAAGCCCTTCCAGGCCTTCGGCGGGCCCCTTTTCGGCACCGTGGGCCTCCGCTTCGATATTGAGCCCGACGAGAACGGCGTCGTGGACGTGGGCATCGAGGAATTCACCGCGGACCCGGAGCATCGACCCCTGGCGGACTATCCCTCCTATGAGGACTGCGTAAGGAACTTCCAGGCGGAGTTCGACGCCTTTGCCGAGGACCTCTGCCCGTCTCTCCCCGCGGAGTGGGAGCCCATGCGCCGCAAGGCCCTCTGGGTGATCTGGTCCCTGAGCGTGGACCCGGACGGGGAGAGCAACTTCAAGCGCACCATGATCAAGATGCTCCACGGCACCTTTGAGCACGTTTCCGGCTGGCAGCAGGCCATGCACGCCATTGCCTATGCGGACAGGCCCCGCTTCGCCTGGGATATCCTCGCCTCGCTTTTCGTCTACCAGGATAAGAACGGCCGCGTGGCGGATATCATCACGGACACGGGCTGCATGAAGGCCGCCATGAAGCCCCCTATCCAGGGCCTGGCGCTGAACTGGCTCATGGACCACAGCGATCTGAGCGTGATCCCTCTGGAAGAAAAGCAGTACCTCTATAACGGCCTGCGCCGCTGGACGGACTTCTTCTTCCGCTTCCGGGACCTGGACCACGACGGCATCTGGGAAAACCGGGGCAATATGGAAACGGGCTGGGAGGACACGGCCTATTTCAAGATGGGCTTCCCCATCGCCTCCCCGGATATGAACGCTTACCTGGCCCTGGCCCTGGAGGCCACCGCCCGCTTCGGCCGTATGATCGGCGCGCCCGAGGAGCAGTGCGCCGCGGACGAGCGCCGGGCGAAGGAGCTGGTGGCGCGCATCGTGGAAAAATTCTGGGACGGGGAGCGCTGGTTTGCCTTCAACGCCAAGACAGGGGAGCGCTCCGACACCCCGACCCTCTCCCTTTACTGCGTCCTGCTGCTGGGCAAGCGCCTGCCCCAGGAGATCATCGACAAGTCCATCGCCTCCCTCTTTGAGGAGGGCAAGTTCCTCACGCCCTACGGCCTGGCGACGGAGGCCCTGGACAGCCCCTGGTTTTCCCACGGCTTCGCCCGGGGCAGCATCATCCCGCCCGCCGAGCTCCTCATGTGCCTGGCCCTGGAGGCCTGCGGCCGCCCCGAGCTGGCGAAGGACGTGGCCCGGCGCTATATGAACACATTGAAGAACACGGGCCTGTTCCACACTCACAACGCCCTGAACGGCGAGCCCGAGCGCTCCATGGTGGCCCTGGACGAAAAGTTCCTCTTCTGGTCCTCCTGGCCCTCCGCCGTGTATATCTTCATGGCGAAGCGGTACGGAGAGGAATAAAAGATAAAAGATAAGAGATAAGAGATAAGAGATAAGAGATAAGAGATAAAAGATAAAAGATATTTAAGAACGCACCCTGTAGGGGCCACTGTCCTCGGTGGCCCGGCGTCGTGAAGCGACGCCAGCGCCGCAGGCGCTGAAAAACCGCGTCTCTTGTAGTGGGCGGCGCCTCGACGCCCCACAATCGCACCCTGTAGGGGCCACCGTCCTCGGTGGCCCGGCGTCGTGAAGCGACGCCAGCGCCGCAGGCGCTGAAAAAC
>CAMVOG010000233.1 GCA_947169005.1 uncultured Clostridia bacterium
AGCGGGCAATGGTCTGGGCCAGATAGGTCTTGCCGCTGCCGGTGGGGCCCAGCAGGAGGATATTGCTCTTCTGCAGGTCCACGTCCGTGGAGCCGCCGTAGATGATGCGCTTGTAATGGTTATAAACGGCTACGCTCAGGGCGATCTTGGTCCGGTCCTGTCCGATGATATACTCGTCCAGGAACTCCTTGATCTCCCGGGGCTTGGGCAGGTCGATGGCCGCGCCCCGATCCTTGATGGTGCCCACCTTCTTGCGGGGGCTGGGCAGGATCAGATCGTCCTCCAGAATGCCCACGCAGAGCTGGATGCACTCGTCGCAGATAAAGGCGTTCTTGCCCGCGATGATGCGCTTGACCTCCTCCTGGGGCTTGCCGCAGAAGGAGCAGCGAATGGTTCTCTTGTCTTCGTTCTTAGCCATAGGTCAACCTTAGTCCTTTACTCAGCGCTTATAAATCACCTTGTCGATCAGTCCGTAGGCGCAGGCTTCCTCGGCGGTGAGGAAATGATCGCGCTCACAGTCCCGCTCGATCTCCTCGATGGCCTTGCCCGTGTTCTCGGCCAGGATGGAATTGAGCTTCTTCTTGGTCTGGGCGATGCGGGCGGCCTGGATCTGGATGTCGGTCTCCTGGCCCTGAGCGCCGCCGGAGGGCTGATGGATCATGATCTCGGCGTTAGGCAGAGCGATACGCTTGCCCTTGGCGCCGGAGGAAAGCAGGAACGCGCCCATGCTGGCCGCCATGCCCACGCAGATGGTGGAAACGTCCGCCTTGATATACTGCATGGTATCGTAGATGGCGAGGCCAGCGGTCACGGAGCCGCCGGGGCTGTTGATATAGAACTGAATGTCCTTATCCGGGTCCTGGGCCTCCAGGTACAGCAGTTGGGCCACCACGAGGCTGGCGGTGGTATCGTTGACCTCCTCGGACAGGAAGATGATCCGGTCGTTGAGAAGTCTGGAAAAAATGTCATAGGAACGCTCGCCCCGCGAGGTCTGTTCCACTACATACGG
Organism: uncultured Clostridia bacterium; assembly: GCA_947169005.1. GTDB lineage: Bacteria > Bacillota > Clostridia > Oscillospirales > Oscillospiraceae > RGIG6375. Next base: position 1,010 of record CAMVOG010000233.1, read on the forward strand.
CACAAGGCTCATGGCTTGCTCCTCCTTTAAATCGGTGTCTGTCTTTGGATACTATCCAATCGGAAGGAAAATTATTCCGCGGCGGGAGCTTCTTCAGCAGGCTTCTCCTCAGCAGGAGTCTCCTCAGCGGCGGGAGTCTCCTCAGCGGGCTTCTCCTCGGGCTCGGGAAGGGCGACGGCGTTGGCGATCACGAACTCGGCGGCCTTATTCATGAGGATGCTGTCGTTCACCACGTCAAGGTCGAAGAACTCCTTGACGGAGTCCACGTCCACCTTGTACTGGTCGGCCATCTTCTGATATTCCTTCTCCTTGTCCTCGTCCGTGACCTCCAGGCCCTCCAGCTCGGCGATTTTGGTGAGGGCCAGCTCGGTGCGCAGCTGCTTCTCGGCGTTGGGGCGGCTCTGCTCTCTGAGCTGATCCAGCGTCATGCCGAACATCTGAAGATACTGCTCGAAGGGGATGCCCTGGCTCTGGATGCGCTGGGCGTTATCCTCCAGCACGCGCTCCACGCGCTCGTCCACCATGGCCTTGTTGATATCGGCCTGCATACCGTCGGTGATCTGAGCCAGCAGCAGATCCAGGAACTCATCGTGCGTCTGATCCTGCTTCTGCTGATAGAGCTTGTCGTAAATGCTCTTCTTATACTCCTCCAGGGTGTCAAACTCGGAAACGTCCTTGGCGAACTCGTCGTCCAGCTCGGGCAGGATCTTCTCCTTGACCTCATGGACCTTCACCTTGAAGACGGCGGGCTTGCCAGCCAGCTCCTCAGAGTGATACTGCTGGGGGAAGGTAACGTTCACGTCCACGTCGTCACCGGCCTTGGCGCCGATGAGCTGCACCTCAAAGCCGGGGATAAAGGTGTTGGAGCCGATCTCCAGGCTGTAGTTCTCGCCCTTGCCGCCCTCGAAGGCGACGCCGTCCTGGAAGCCCTCGTAGTCGATGACCACGGTATCGCCGAACTTGGCCTCGCGCTCCACGGTCTCGATGCTGCTGTTGCGGTTACGCAGGGTCTGCAGCTCCGCGTCGATCTCATAATCCTCCACCTTGGGCTCCTTGCGGACGGCCTCCAGGCCCTTGTACTGGCCCAGGGTGACCTCGGGATAAACGGCCACGACGTAGGTAAGCTCCAGGGCCTTGTCGTCGGTGACGTTGGCGGATTCCACGGAGGGAGTCGCCACGGCCTTTACTTCCTTCTCCTTGATGGCGAAAAGATAAGCCTCGGGGGCGAGGTCATTGATCGCGTCGTCGTAAAAAACGCCCGCGCCGTACATCTTCTCAATGATCTTCCGGGGCGCCTTGCCCTTTCTGAAGCCGGGGATATAAATAGAGTTCTTGTTCTTCTTATAGGCCTTCTCAACGGCCTTGTCGAACTCCTCGGGGCTTACGACCACCTGGATCGCGGCGGCGCTGTTTTCTCTTTTTTCAACGTTTTTTACTTCCATCTTCGCTTGTCCTCCTATGTTTCCGGCGGCGGCATGGTCCTCGCCGCCCCGCATGGTTATACGTTTCATCAATACAAACGTGCTTTTATATCATAACAAATTCTTTTTCGGATTTCCACACTTTTTTTGAAAATCTTTGCCCGAAACGGGATTTTTTTTCGACTTTTTTTGGGCAAAAGACCAGCCCCGGCTCAAAGCACGCGCCAGGGCTGAAAATCCACGTGATCCGCGCTGACCAATTTGTACCGAACGCCCTCCCGCTCTCCTTCGATGGCAAGGCGGCGGGCGGGGCCGTGCAGGTGCCCGTAATAGCACGCCCGCACCTCGTAACGGCGCAGCAGGGCCAGCAGCTCCTCACAGCGGTAATTGCCGTAGAGCGGCGGATAATGGAGGAAAACCAGCTTTTCTCTTTCCCCGGCCGCCTTCAGCGAGGTCTCCAGGCGCATAAGCTCCCGGTTCATGATTTTTTTATCATGCTCCGCCCCGTGGCCCTCCTCCTCGTAGAACCAGCCCCGGGTGCCGCAGAGGGCGGTTTCCCCGTAAAAGGCGCAGTTATTGTGGAGAAGGCGCAGGGTGGACAGCCCCTCCTTTTCAAAGAAGGCGGTCATCTTCGAGGCGGTATTCCACCAATAATCGTGGTTGCCTTTCACAAGATACTTTTCGCC
>CAMVOG010000234.1 GCA_947169005.1 uncultured Clostridia bacterium
TGAAGTTAGTGGCGGGCGTGGACGAGGCCATTTCCCACATCACCCGCTACGGCACCCGCCACACCGAGACGATTCTGACCGAAAACACCGAAAACGCCGCCCGCTTCCAGCGGAGCATCGACGCGGCGGTGGTGAATCACAATGTCTCGGGCCGCATGACGGACGGGGGCATGTTCGGCTTCGGCGCGGAGATCGGCATCAGCACCCAGAAGCTCCACGCCCGGGGCCCCATGGGACTGCGGGAGATCTGCTCGTACAAGTATCTGGTGAGCGGGAACGGGCAGGTAAGAGAATAAGATAAAAGATAAGAAATAAGAGATAAAAGATAAGAGATACGGGAGAATAAAGTGGAATTATCCTTTATCACGTTGAGGGAAAAGCCCGCCATGAAAAATGCGGCCGCCGACTGGTTTCACAGCAAGTGGGGCGTGCCGAAGGAAGCCTACCTGACGTGCATGGACAGCTATCTGAAGGGCGAGACGGAGCCCTCGAGGATGTATATCCATCGGTAAACCCCGATTGGCATATTAAATAAAAACGATAAACTATAAGCTAAATACTGCAAAGAGGTGCATTCCTATGCCAAGCTACACCCTCGCCTTTGTGGGCCACGGCTTTATGGCCACGGCGATTTTGAAAGGAATACTGGATAACGAGCTCATCCCGCCGGAGAAAATTCTGGTGGTGAACGCCCACAACCCGGCGGGGGCCGAGGCCTTTGCCCGGGAGTGGGGCATTGCCGCCGGGCCCCCGGAGGCGCTGGGGGAGGCGGAGACCGTGCTGCTGGCCTTCAAGCCCCAGGGCTTCACCGCCGCCGCCCCCGTCTACGGGCCCCACATCGGGGCCGGGCGGCTGGTGATCTCCATCCTGGCGGGGGTGGAGCTGCGGGACCTGGCCGCCGCCCTGCCCGGCGTACATCTGCTGCGGGCCATGCCGAACCTGGGGCTCTCCGTGGGCCTGGGGGCCACGGGCTACACCCCCGGCCCAGGCGTCACGCCGGAGCAGGAGGCCCTGGCGGAGAGCGTCTTTTCCGCCGCGGGCGTTGCGAAAAAGGTGACGGAGGAGGGGCTTTCCGCCGTGATGGCCCTTTCCGGCAGCGGCCCCGCCTACTTCTTCTATCTGGCGGAGGCCATGATCGACGCCGCCGTGGCCGCCGGGATGGACCGGGCCTCCGCAGAGGCCCTCTGCAAGCAGACCATGCGGGGCGCCGCCGCCCTTTGGGGAGCCGAGGAGGTCCCGCCCGAGACCCTGCGGGCCCGGGTGACCTCCAAGAAGGGCACCACCGACGCCGCCATCCGCGCCATGGAAGCGGGCGGCCTCCCCGCCGCCGTCGCCTCCGGCATGCGGGCCTGCATGGCCCGCGGCAAGGAAATGCGGAAAGAATTTTTGGGGATCGAGGAATAAGCGCCTCTTTCAACTTTAAACCTTCAACTTGAATCTTACTCTGAAAGGAGCCGCCATGAACGCACACGACGCTTTTGAACTGATCCGCACCCGGCGGAGCACGCGGAAATACCTGGACAAGCCCGTGGGGGAGGAAGCCCTGCGGCAGATCGTGGAGGCGGGCCGCCTGGCCCCCAGCGGCAGCAACAGCCAGTCCACCCGCTTTTTCGTCATCACGGACCCGGCGCTGCTGGCGGAGCTGGCCGTGACGGTCAAGGAAGAGTTTGCCAAAATGGAGGCCGCGCCGGGGATGTACGCCAGCATGGCCGGGGCCATCCGGGCGGCAAAGGGGGAGCGCTATGTTTTCCACTACAACGCCCCCGCCCTTATCGTCACCGCCAACAAGAAGGATTACGGCAACAATATGGTTGACTGCGCCTGCGCCCTGGAAAACATGATGCTGCTGGCCAACGCCCTGGACCTGGGGAGCTGCTGGATCAATCAGCTCCGCTGGCTCAACGAAAACGAGCGGCTGCTTCGCCGCTTCCGGGAGCTGGGGCTTATGGAGGACGAGCGCATCTACGGGGCCGTGGCCCTGGGCTGGCCCGACACGGAGAGCGGCCTCCCCGAGCGGGAGCCCCTGCCCCGCAAGGGCAACCCGGTTCAATGGATAATGGACAGTTGACAATGGACAATGTGTCTAATGCCCTGAGCCCTGTTGCCTGAGTCCTAAGTCCTGAGTACTAAGTCCTGAGTCCTGAGTCCTGGCCACTCATGCCCATATCCACAACGCAAGCCCCCTCCGTCACGCTTTTTTTACTGAAAATGACAAGAGAAAATGAATTGAAATTCATATTCTGCTGTGCTATAATCAGTTAATAACGGTAACACACTAAATGGCTGAATCAAAGAAGGCCCTCTCTGTCACGGAGGGCGGGAAGGAGTGAGGCAATGGTCGAGCTGAAGCCCTTTACCCTTATCTGCGGGCACTACGGCTGCGGGAAGACGAATCTTTCCCTGAACCTGGCTGTGGACCTGGCGAAAAGCGGCAAGCAGGTCTCCCTGGTTGACCTGGATATCGTCAATCCCTATTTCCGCTCCTCCGATTTCCGCGCGGTGGCGGAGGAGGCGGGGGTGCGGGTCATCGCCCCCGGCTACGCGGGCAGCACCCTGGATTCCCCGGCCCTCCCGGCGGAGATCTTCTCCGTCTTTGAAAGCACGGGCTGGGTGATCTTCGACGTGGGCGGCGACGACGTGGGGGCCACGGCCCTGGGCCGCTTCGCCCCGAAGATCGCGCAGAAGGACTACGACCTGCTCTACGTGGTGAATAAGTACCGGCCCATCACCGCCGAGGCGGCGGGGGCTGAGGAGCTGCTGCGGGAGATCGAGGCTGCCTCCCGGCTCAAGGCCACAGGCGTGGTGAACAATTCCCACCTCATGCAGCTTACGGAGCCGGAGACCATCCGCGCGGGCGTCCCCTACGCCGAGCAGACGGCCCGGGAGCTGGGCCTGCCCCTGCGCTTTACCACCGCGCCGGAAGCGGTGGCGGCGGAGCTGGGGGATGTGGAAAACCTTTACCCCGTAAAAATCTACGTCAAAACCCCCTGGATGGAGTGAAACAGGCAACAAGCAACAGGCAACAGGCAACAGACAACAGACAACAGGCAACAGGGGACCTCTAAAAACGCCAGCAACGAAAACTTCGCATTTGGGGTGGATATTCG
>CAMVOG010000235.1 GCA_947169005.1 uncultured Clostridia bacterium
CGGGCCCCGCGGCCCGGTGGATGGCGCCGTCCACCCCGCCGCCGCCCAGCAGCGTCTTGTTGGCGGCGTTGACGATGGCGTCGCACGCGATCTTCGTAATGTCGTTTCGCACCAGCTTCAGCGGCATGATCCCCCGCTCCCTTCCGTTTTTTTATATCATAGCACGTTTTCCCGCCTTCTTCAAGGGCTGGACAAACGGACGAAAATGCGGTATGCTTGTCGAAAAGGAGGCTGTGTACATGCAGGAGAACGCGAAGAACGCCTTGAAGATCGTGGAGCTTTTGGAGGAGGAGTACCCCGCCGCCCTCTGCTCTCTGGACTACGGCAAGGATTATGAGCTGCTTTTCGCCACGCGGCTGGCCGCCCAATGCACCGACGAGCGGGTCAACCAGGTGACGCCCACCCTCTTTTCCCGCTACCCCACGCTGCAGGCCCTGGCGGAGGCGAAGATCGAGGACGTGGAGGAGATCATCCGCTCCTGCGGCTTTTTCCACACCAAGGCCCGGGACATCGTGAACGCCTCCATCATGCTGCTGCGGGACTACGGCGGCGTGGTGCCCGACAGCATGGAGGAGCTTTTGAAGCTGCCCGGCGTGGGCCGCAAGACCGCCAACATCATCCTGGGGGACGTGTACCGCAAGCCCGCCGTGGTGACGGACACCCACTGCATCCGCCTGGCCAACCGCATGGGCCTGGCCGTGGGCAAGGACCCCTACAAGGTGGAGATGCAGCTGGCCGAGATCATCCCGCCGGAGAAGCAGTCCGACTTCTGCCACCGGCTGGTGCTGCACGGAAGGGCCGTCTGCTCCGCCCGCAAGGCCGCCTGTGAGCGCTGTTGCCTCAGCGAGGTCTGCGCGAGGAAGCTGTAAAGGAAAAGGATACGCAAGCGCCCCCGACGATTTTTCGTCGGGGGCGTCGTTTATTCATCGCGCCGCGGGGGGCTCAGCCGCGTCTTTACCGCCTCTGTCAGCAGCCCCAGGGCAGGCAGCCGGAGCAGCAGCCCAAGCCCGCCGTAAAGGATCACGCCCAGGGCCACGCCGCCCCCCACGAGCCAGACGGGGGCCAGGCCCGCGCCGCCGAGAAGGCTCGCCAGGGCGTAGACCGCCGCCGCCATCAAAAGGGACAGCAGCAGGCTGGGCAGCAGGTCCCGAAGAATGTCCCGCGGCCGATAAGCCAGTCTGCGGGCGCAGAGGATCAGCCCCGCCAGGGCGGCCAGCGCCGCCATCCCCGTCGGGATCAGCGCCAGGGTGAGGGTGCTTGCCCCCATAAGGCAGCCGAGGATCAGCAGGGCCGTGACGCCGCCCCATTGCAGGAGGCAGAGCAGCCGCGCCGCCCCGGTCTCACCGGCGGCCTCCAGGGCCTCCCGGCAGGGGCGCAGCACCGCCAGGGCCATAAAGCAGAGGCAGCAGAGCCGCAGATAGGGCACGAAGGGCAGCCAGCGCTCCGTCAGCACCCAGGCGGCCACCGGGGCCGCCACCGCCATCAGCCCCAGCAGGGCCGGGAACAGCAGGGCGCCGCCCGCCGTCAGCCGCCCGCGCAGGCGGGACAGGGGCGTCTCCCCCTCGGGCAGGAGGGCGGTGAGCCCCGCCTCCACGCCCTTTGTGACGATCTCCGGGTCCCGCTGGCCCCGGGTATAGTAGGCCAGCGCCTCCTGGGCGGCGAAGCGCCCCAGCACCAGGCAGGGAAGCTGGGCAAAGAACAGGTCCAGGAAGTCGGTCAGCCGGCCCCTCCGCTCCCGTTTCAGCAGCTCGCCCAGGGCCGCCCCGGAAAAGCCCAGGCCAGGCCGCCAGCGCAGGAAAAGGGCGTAAAGCAGGGCGTCCAGGGCGGTTTTCAGCAAAAGCTGCCCCGCCAGGGCCCAGACCCCATAGCCCCCCAGGGCCAGCAGGATCCCCAGGACCAGGGAGGCCGCCGCGCTGACAAGGGACAGGAGAAAGGCTCTTTTGCCAAGCCCCAGGCGGGCGGCGAAGGCGCTTTGCTCCGCCCGCAGAGCGGAAAGGGGCAGCAGCAGCGCCAGGACCCGCAGCAGCGCCCCCAGGCCGTCCAGGCGGAAAAAGCGCTCCAGCAACGGGGCCGCGAAAAAGGCGGCGGCCCAGAGGAGCGCGCCCAGGGCCAGGCGTGCGAAAAAGGCGGTGGACCGCTCCGCCGCCTCCGCCGACGCCAAGGCGGAGCCGACCCCGTTCGTCACGAGGGCGGCCCCCAGCGCCACCAGCACATTCACCAGGGAAATGGCCCCGTAATCCGCCGGGACCAGGAGCCTCGCCAGCAGGATAAAGATCACAAAGGAGGCCAGGTCTCCGCAGAGCCTTTCCCCGGCCCACCAGGCCTGATCCCGCCCGCCGCGGGGCGTTTTGCGCTTTGCCATCGCCTCAGTCGGCCGCGTGACCCTTGCGGCGGATCACGTCAATAACCTCGTCCACGTATTTTTCGCAGACGGCGTCGCTGCCCGCCTCCACCATCACGCGGATCACGGGCTCGGTGCCGCTCTCCCGCACGAGGATGCGCCCGTCCTCCCCCAGGGCCTTTCCTACGGCGGCCACGGCGGCCTGCACGTCCGGGTCGTTCTGCGCCTCCGCCTTGTTCTTCACCCGCACGTTTTTCAGCACCTGGGGATAGAAGACCACCGGGGCGGCCAGCTCGCTCATGGGCTTCTGCCGGGCCAGCATGGCCTCCATCAGCTTCAGACTGGTGAGGATGCCGTCGCCCGTGGTGGCGTATTTGGTGAAGATGATGTGGCCGGACTGCTCCCCACCGATACGGTGGCCGTTCTTCACCATATTCTCATAGACGTATTTGTCGCCCACCTTGGTCTTTTCATACTCGATGCCCACCTTGTCCAGGGCCTTGTACAGGCCGAAGTTGGACATGACCGTGGTGACGATCTTGTTGTTCAGCAGCTTGCCGCGTTCCTTCATATAGGTGCCGTAAATGTAAAGGATATGGTCTCCCGTCAGAACATTTCCCTTCTCGTCTACGCAGAGGCAGCGGTCCGCGTCCCCGTCATAGGCAAAGCCCACGTCCAGGCCGTTTTCCACCACATACTTTTGCAGCCGCTCGATGTGGGTGGAGCCGCAGTCCGCGTTGATGTGGCA
>CAMVOG010000236.1 GCA_947169005.1 uncultured Clostridia bacterium
TGCCCCGACTCCGGCCTCTCCGCCGCCAGCCGCCAGCACTATATGACCGGCAACGCCATCATCGACGGCTGCAACAAGCTGATGGACGCCATGCGCAAGGAAGACGGCAGCTATCGCACCTACGATGAAATGGTCGCCGAGGGCATCCCCACCAAGTATATCGGTCACTACGACCAGTTTGGCCTGGGCCTGCCTCCCGGACTGGACGTGAACACCGGCGAGGGCGACAAGGACGCCGAGTTCATGTACGGCTGCAACACCTGCCTCGTCGAGGTCGATCCCAAGACCTACAAGGCCACCGTTCTCAAGTACACCTGCGCCGCTGACGTGGGCGTCATCGGCAACCGGCTGGCCGTTGAGGGCCAGGCCTACGGCGGTCTGTCCCACTCCATCGGCTTCGCGCTGAGCGAGGAGTACGAGCAGGACAAGAAGCACGGCAACCCCGTCGGCTGCGGCATCCCGCAGATCGACGCGATCCCCGACGACTTCAACGTTCTCTTCCTGGAGACCCCGCGTCCGCGCGGACCGCAGGGCTCCTCCGGCTGCTCCGAGTGCTTCCAGAGCTCCGGTCACATGGCCGTTATCAACGCCATCAACAACGCCACGGGCGCCCGCGTTTACGCGCTGCCCGCCACGCCCGATAAGATCAAGGCCGCCATGGAGAAGAAGGCCGCCGGCGAGGATCTCACTCCCGAGCCCTACTGGCTGGGCTCCACCCTCAACGACGAGCTTGAGCTGATCAAGGCCAATCCGATGTAATATTTTCGTGTTCACAAACCAATAGTCTTGTGCTATAATAAGCAGGGTACGTACTCCGTACCCTGCTTATTGCTTGTTTTGGCTTTGCCCGTTCCCCTCTGAACTCTGAACTCTGAACTGACCAAGGAGTTGATCCTATGCTTCCCTACTCAATCGACGAGATCCGGCGCCGCGTCGCGCCCGTTGCGGAAAAATACAAGCTGCGGGCTGTGTATCTCTTCGGCTCATACGCCCGCGGAGAGGCAACGGCTGAAAGCGATGTGGACTTATTGGTGGACCTCACCGGCTCCGGCGTCAGCGGACTTGCCTTCGGCGGCCTGTACGCCGACCTGGAGGAAGCCCTGGAAACCGGGCTGGACCTTGTTACGATCTCATCGCTGGAACGACCGACGGAGAGACGCAGCCAGCTTCATTTTCGGGAGGCTGTAAACAGGGAAAGGGTGATGATCTATGCAGCGGCGTGATCTCCGCCTGCTGGAGCATATGGAAGAATACTGTGACGATATTGCTTCGGCCATAGAGCAATTTGGGCGGGAATATGACTGCTTTTGCACAAATCACGCCTTTCAGTATACCGCTGCCTTCTGCATTTTACAGATCGGTGAACTGGCAGCCAAGCTCTCGCCCGAGCTGCGAGAGGTTTCTGAAGCGGAGATGAGCTGGCGGCAGATCAAGGGCATGCGTAATATCGTCGTCCATGATTACGGCAACGTTGACCCAGAGATCATCTGGTCCGTCATCACGGAGGATATCCCCAGACTGAAATCCTTTTGCATCAAGTTATTAAACGAGAACAACCTCTGAACTCTGAACTCTGAACTGACCAAGGAGTTGATCCTATGCTTCCCGAAGAAGCCACTTCTTTAACTGAGCGCTGTTTCAACGGCGAGCCCGCCACCTGCTCCTTTGCCTGCCCCTTCCGGCTGGACCTGCGGAGCTTTCTGGACAAGGCGGCAAACGGCAAATGGGCCGGGGCCTACAAGACCCTGCGCAGCGCCGTTTCCTTCCCGGTGGTGGTGGCGGCGCTATGTCCCCACCCCTGCGAGGAGGCCTGCCAGCGGCGGGACATGGGGGACGAGCCCATCGCCGTCAACATGCTGGAAAAGGCCGCCCTGCGCTACGTGAAGACCCGCAAGGCCGAGTCCTACGCCATCCCGCCCAAGACGGAGAAGATCGCCGTGGTGGGCGCGGGCATGGCGGGGCTTTCCTTTGCCCTCCATATGGCGCTGAAGAAATTCAGCGTCACGGTCTTCGACGCCGCCGAGGGCTGGGGCGGTCGTCTGCGCAGTCACCCGGATTTCGCGGAGTTTGACGAGGATATCCGCCTGCAATTCTCCGTGGTAAAGGCGGACTTCGTCTTCGGCCATGCCGTTGCCTCCCTGGACGAGCTGGCGGAGTACGACGCCGTATACGTCGCCACGGGCGCGGGCGGCGAGGACTTCGGGCTGCTGCCCGGTTGGGACGCGGAAAACTGCGCCACGGCCCAAAACAAGGTCTTTCTCGGCGGCGAGCTGGCGGGCCAGGGCCTCATGGAGAGCATCGCCCAGGGGCCGGGCCTGGCCCAGACGGTTGAAATCTTCCTCCAGTTGGGCAAGGTCGCGCCTCCCAAGGCCGAGTTCGCGCGGGGCTATTGCGGCCACCGCCCGGATCACAACGGGGCGGAAAGGAAGCCCCGGGTCGTGCCCGCCGAGGGTGTGGAATTTTCCGAGGAGGAGGCACGGGCCGAGGCCGGCCGCTGTCTCCAATGTGACTGCGACCAGTGCATGGTCGCCTGCGAGATGCTGAAAAAGTACCGCAAGAAGCCCAAGAAGCTGGCGGTGGAGGTCTACGCCGACTCCAAGGCCAAGCCCCCCATCTCCCCCTGCTCCCTCACCCGGGAGACCTTCTCATGCAACGACTGCGGCTACTGCAAGGCCATCTGCTCCGAGGATGTGGACATCGGCGCCCTGCTGAGCTTGGGCCGCCACGTGCGCGTGGCGGCGGGCACCGAGCCCAAGGCTCTGCACCACTTCTGGCTGCGGGAAATGGACTTCGCCGCGGGCGAGGCCTCCTACGTCACGCCCGGCAAACACGAGGTTCTCTTCTTCCCCGGCTGCCAGCTCTCCGCCTCCCTGCCGGAGGCCGCGGGCAAGGCCTTTGACTGGCTCCGCTCCCGCTATGACGCCGGGATCTTCCTGGGCTGCTGCGGCGCTCCCGCTCACTGGGCCGGGGACGGCCCCCGCATGAACGCCAACG
>CAMVOG010000237.1 GCA_947169005.1 uncultured Clostridia bacterium
TCGAACCTCCGACCTACCGCTTAGGAGGCGGTCGCTCTATCCTGCTGAGCTACGCGGGCATAGTGCCTGCGGGCCCGTTTGGGTCCGCAGGCTGTTGGTATTGTAGCCTAATAAAAGGGAATTGTCAAGGAGGAAAAGGGGGCGGCTCAGTCCGCGTAGAAGGCCTTGATGCCCTTGTAGCACATGTAGCAGTCAGCCTTGGAGACTACCTCGAAGGGGGCGTGCATGCTCAGCACGGGGACGCCGGCGTCGATGGTCTCGATATTGCGGCGGGCCATAAACATGGCCACGGTGCCGCCGCCGCCCTGGTCAACCTTGCCCAGCTCGCCCATCTGCCAGACCACGTCGCTTTCGGCGAAGATGCGGCGGACGCGGCCCACCACCTCGGCGGAGGCGTCGTTGGAGCCGGACTTGCCCCGGGAGCCGGTAAACTTGATGATGCCCAGGCCGCAGTTGATCTGGGCGTTGTTGCGCTTGTCGGAGACCTCCGCGAAGAGGGGATCATAGGCGTTGCACACGTCGGCGGAGAGGCAGAAGGAATGGGCGAAGCAGTCATAGAGGGTGGAGCCGTCCATGCGGCAGAGGGAATCCATGAAGCGCTCAAAGGCCGTGGAGATCATGCCGGAAATGCCCTCGGAGCCGATCTCCTCCTTGTCCACCAGGAGGCAGACGGAGGTCTTGTTGGGCTCCTCCGTATCCAGGATGGCGGCCAGCTCAGCATAGGCGCAGACGCGGTCGTCGTGGCCGTAGCCGCCGATCAAGCTGCGGTCCAGGCCGATGTCCCGGGCATCGTAAGCGGGAACGGCCTCCAGCTCAGCGGAGAGGAAGTCCTCCTCCACGATGCCGTACTTCTCCTTCAAAATCTTGAGGATCGCCAGCTTCACGGGGGTGTCATGCTCCTCCTTGTCGGGGATGGAGCCCGTGAGCAGGCTCAGATTCTCGCCGGGGATGTACTCCGCCACGGTCTTCTTGCCCATGGAGGAATCCAGGTGGGGCAGCAGGTCCGTGATGACGAGCTGGGGCTCCCCCGGCTCGGCGCCGATGGAAATCTCCACGGGCGTCCCGTTGCGGCGGATGACGACGCCGTGCAGCTCCAGGGGCATGGCGACCCACTGATACTTCTTGATGCCGCCGTAGTAATGGGTCTTGAAATAGACCATGCCGCTGTCCTCATAGAGTGGGATCTGCTTGAGGTCCAGCCGCGGGGAATCCACGTGGGCGGCGGCGATGTAGGCGCCGGCGGACAGAGGCTCCTTGCCGATGATGGCCAGGGTGATGGCTTTGCCGCGGTTTACATCGTAAACCTTCTCGCCGGGGGCGTAGGTTTTGCCGTACTGATAGGGCTTGAAGCCGCGGGCCTCCGCCAGCTTTACGGCCTCCTTCACCGCCAGGCGCTCGGTCTTGGCGGCGGAGAGGAACTTTTTATAGCCCTCGGCATAGGCAAAGCAGGCGGCGGTCTCCGCCGCGTCCATCTTTTCATAAACGTTTTGGGGCTTGTAGAACAGTTCTTCGTTGGACATTTCGATCATTTACTCCTTTCGGTCAAAAATAGTTCAGAGTTCAGAGATCAGAGTTCAGAGCGGAGCGGAAAAAGTCCTCGCACTTTTGGCGGAATTCCTCCTTGCTGCCGTCGTTAACGAGGACGGCGTCGCAGTGTTCCCGGAACCAGTCCTCGCTTTTCTGTGCGGCGATGCGCAGGCGGGCGTAGTCCTCCGTGATGCCCTCCCGGGCCACGAGGCGGCGCACCCGCTCCTCCACCGGGGCGGAGACCGCGATTGTGAGGTCGCAGAGCGCCCCCAGGCCGCTTTCGATGAGAGCGATGGCGTCGATGGCCGCGGCGGGGGCACCCTCCCCGGCGGCCAGGCGCAGCTCTGCCAGCACGGCCTCGGTCACGTAGCGATGCGTGATGCGGTTGAGCTCCGCCAGCTTTTCCGGATCGCCGAAAACCACCCGGCCCAGCTTTTTGCGGTCCACCCTGCCCTCGGTCTCGATCTCCCCGAAGGCGGCGGCCAGCTCCCGCCGCATGGAGACGGAGCTTTCCAGCAGCCTGTGGTAGACCTCGTCACAGTCGATGACCCGGGCGCCCTGGGCCGCCAGGGTCCGCAGGACCGTGGTCTTCCCCGCTCCGGTGCCGCCGGTGATGCCGTAGACCTTCTCCGGGGCCAGGGGGATCTCCCGATAGCCGGCGGCCTTGCTGAGCCGGTTGTAGACCGCGAGGCCCACCCCCGTTTTCGCCGGGCAGCGGGCGAAGATCTCCGTCACGTCCTCCCGGTCCAGCTCCCGCAGGCAGGCAAAGAGCTTTTCCGCCTGGGTCTCCGGCTTATCCTTCTCTCCGTAGGACAGGACGAAGGGCGCGTGAAAGGCAGCCTCCTCCCCCGCAAAGCAGAGGACGGCGGTGCCATCCCTGGCCCGGGCGTTCACATAAGCGGCGGCGGCGGGCAAGGGGCCCCGCAGGATCGTCACCGGCGCCTTGGGGGAATAATGGCGGTACTTCATGCCGGGAGCCTTGGGCTTTTCCCCGGCGCTGAGGGCGCGGGTCACGGCAGGGTCCACCGCCACCTCGCCCAGCAGCTCCCGCAGCTGCTCCAGGCTGACGCCGCCGGGCCGCAGGAGCCGGGGCGGCGAAACCGTAAGATCCAGGATCGTGGACTCCACGCCGACGCGGCATTCGCCGCCGTCCAGCACCGCCTCGATCTTTCCCTCCAGGTCGTGGAGGACGTGGGCGGCGGTGGTGGGGCTGGGCTTGCCGGAAAGATTGGCGCTGGGAGCCGCGATGGGGACCCCAGCCAGCTCGATAAGGCGGCGGGTGGCGGGATGGTCCGGGCAGCGGACCGCCACGCTGTCCAGCCCGGCGGTGATGCGCTCCGGCACGGCCGGGGCCTTTTTCAGCACCAGCGTCAGGGGCCCGGGCCAGAAGCGCTCCGCCAGCGTATAGGCGGCGGGCGGCACCTCCCGGCACCA
>CAMVOG010000238.1 GCA_947169005.1 uncultured Clostridia bacterium
GGACCAGGGTATAGGGCAGGGCGATCAAAAACTGCTCCATCGCCACCCGCCGGGCAGGGAATTTCGCCGCCGCCAGCTTTTCCAGCTCCTCCGCCGCGCAGTCGCAGAGCAGAAGCTGCTGTCTCTCGCTCAGCTCCCGCACCAGGCGGCGCGTCCGCTCCGTCGGAAAGAAGATCACCGACAGAAGCACGTCCGTATCCAGCATGATCCGCATATCCCCGCTTCACCACCCCATACCGATCTCAGCGCCCGCGTCAACAACGATTCATTGTCCACTGTCCATTGTCAATTGTCAATTGTTCCTCTGCTCCTTGACGTAGCTCTGCATTTCCTCCTCGGAGGCGAAGCCCGCCTCCTCCGCCGCGCCGTCGAAGGCCCGCTCCACGCGGGTGAAGGCCACCAGGGCGGCGTTATCGAAGTAAAAGCGGCCGTTCTCCTCCTGGATCACGATCTGATCCCCGGTGTTGAGCTTCAACTTTCTGCGGATGGACACGGGCAGGGTGATCTGGCCCTTGCTGGACAGCTTTGCGATTTCCATATGAATGACTTCCTTTCTTTGTTTTCCTTACTTCCTTTGCATTATACCCACGGCGCAGCCGTTTGTCAAGGGCAGGTATCATACGGTCATGCGCGGAACAGCGTTTCAGGCAAAAAACACCCCGGAGCAATAATCTCCGGGGTGCAAGGTCTTCATTTGCTTTCTCACGTCTCTGCATCCGCGCTTTTCTGCGCCCGTTCTTTCAGATAGCTTTCTACAGACTGAACGATAGCTTTTGCCTTTTCAAGCTGCCGAAACGCGGCCTCCTTTTCAACCAGGAAGAAATCATCATAATCCGCCTTTTCCCGCAGCCGATAACAGGAATCGATCATTTTGGAGATTTCCTTATCAAATATGCCCGTTTTAACATAGTGATGATTGAAAAACGCAATGATTCCACTGTGTTTACCGGAATCGAAACCATCCAGCGCCGTAACAGCCCGCAATGCGTGAAAGACCGCATAATAGGAGCGGTTGATCGAAGCGCGCAATCTGCCTGCTGAGCAGTTCTCTTCCGCCGTTTCCAAATCTTCTCTGGCCCTGTCCAAACGATACCGGGAAAGCTCTTTCAAGCTGCCTTCCACAACACGACCCCTTCCCTATCCACGTTCTGATAAAAGGGCGCGATCTGACGCCACTTCATATAGGTTTCCTGGTCAATATCCATCACAGAAAGGACCTTGTCATATTTCAGATTCAGTTCCACCACCAAATCGGATAAGCGCTCCTCCTGTGCGGGCGTCAACCGCTCTGTGAGAAACAGCGCAACGTCAATATCCGATTCCGGGCCCGCCGTGCCTCGCGCGGTCGAGCCAAAGAGGACGATCCGCACCGCCGTTTTCTCCAGAAACGCGAGCAACCCTTGAACAAGCTCCTCTAAAATCTGCTTTTCCATTCGCCGCCCTCCTTTCGTACTCAGTATACGTCATTTCGGGCAAAAAAACAAGACCCTCCGTAAAACGCGCCCCCGGAGGCGGGGCCTCCGGGGGCGGTGGGCACGTTTTCGCTTTTACAGGGCGTTTTCCGTCCGGTGGATCAGGTCGTTCTGCATATCGGTGCCCAGCTCCACGAAGTAGGCGGAGTAGCCCGCGATGCGGACCACCAGGTCCCGGTAGGTGTCGGGGTCCTTTTGGGCCGAGCGCATGGTATCCGCCGAAATGATGTTGTACTGGACCTCCAGGCCGCCCTGCTCGAAGTAGGTGCGGGTCATTTCGATCAGCGAATCCTTGGCGGGCTCCGTATTCACCGCCGAGGGATGGATGCGCAGGTTGAGGGCGATGCCGTCCATATAATGCTTCTGATCGTAGACCAGGGCAGAGTTGAAAACGGCGGTGGGGCCGTTCTTGTCATGGCCCTGGACGGGGGAGGCCGCGTCCGCGATGGGCTCGCCGGTCTTGCGTCCGTCGGGGGTCGCCCAGGTGGTATAGCCCTGGGCCACGTGGTCCGCCGCCCCGTAGAGGCCGGACTTGTAGTAGCGGGTGCGCTTGGAATAGCACTCGCCGCAGATGTGGTAATAGAGGTCGCAGATCCACTTCATTTCGATATCGGCATAGGGGTCGCCGTTGCCGAAGTGAGGCACCTCGCTGATAATGCGCTGGCGCAGCTCCTCATAGCCCTCCCAGTTGGCCATGAAGGCGTCGTAAAGCTCCCGGGTGGTGCAGAGCTTTTTGTCAAAGCACATATATTTGATGGTGGTGATGGAGTCCGCAATGGTGGCCAAGCCCGTGGCGGTGCCGCCGTAGGAGTTGTACTTGCAGCCGCCCTGGGCCGCGTCCTTGCCCTGCTCCATGCAGCCCTCCATGGAAATGGAGAGGTCCGCGTGGGTGATGAGCCACTGGGAGATATACTCCGTGTAGTTGTTCACGGTGACGAACCACTTGAGGATATAGCGGATCATCTGCTCCACGGCGTCCCGCACCTGCTCGATGTTCTGCATTTCGTAGAGGTAGCCCGTGTGGAGCTTGGCCTGCTTGCCGTTGAAGGGGTTGATGCCGTTGTTGAGGGCCATATCCAGCACCACGCCGTAGTGGATGGAGGCGTGGGGGGCGTGGACGCCGTTGGGGGCCGGGTAGTCGGTGCCGCAGCCTACGATCTCCTGGCAGCCGATGACGCCGTAGTCCCGGGCGTCCTCCAGGGAGAAGTTCAGCTCCTGGATGAGGCCGGGGATAATGACCTCGTCATTCTGGAACAGGGGCAGACCGCCCACTAACTTGGAGGTCTCGATGGCGCAGTCCCAGAGCTTTTTCGGGGTGTTCTTGTTGATGCGCAGGGAAATGGTGGGGTCATGCAGCAGCAGACGGCCCACGGTCTCCAGCACCATATAGGTGACGGGGTTGGTGGCGTCCTCCCCGGTTTTGGGGTCCACGCCTCCCAGGGTGGTGTGCTGATAGGTGTTGCCGATGC
>CAMVOG010000239.1 GCA_947169005.1 uncultured Clostridia bacterium
AACCAGTATCAGACCCTGCATATCCCGCTGCAAAGATCCGTGGTGGCCTCGGTGGGGGCGGTTATCGGCATGATCCCCGAGGGGCTGTATCTGCTGACCACGGTGGCCCTGGCTGTCAGCACCATCAAGCTGGCCCGGAAGCGCACCCTGGTCCATGACCTCACCTGCATCGAGACCCTGGCCCGGGTCAACGTCCTCTGCGTGGACAAGACGGGCACCATCACGAAGCCCTCCATGAACGTGGAGGACCTGGTGATCCTGGACCCGGAGCGCTACACCGCCGAGGACGCGGCGGCCATCCTGCGGGACCATGTGGGCAATCTGCGGGACCGGAACGAGACGGGCCTGGCCCTGGAAAAACGCTTCGGCCGCAAGGAGTTCCGCAAGGCGAAGGAGCTGATCCCCTTTTCCTCCGCCACCAAGCTCAGCGGCGCCGTGTACAATCAGAACGAGACCTATCTTCTCGGCGCGCCGGAATTCCTGCTGACAGGGCGCTACGGGGACTATGCCGAGACGATCCAGCCTTACGCGGACGGGGGCCTGCGGGTCCTGCTGCTGGCCATGTACGAGGGGGACGCGGTGAACGCGCCCTTTGACAGCGCCGGGGTCTGGCCCATCGCCCTGGTGCTGCTCTCCAACGAGCTGCGGGACAACGCCCGGGACACCTTCGGCTACTTTGCCCGCCAGGGGGTGGAGATCAAGGTCATCTCCGGCGACAACCCGGCCACCGTTTCCTCCATCGCCGCCAAGGCGGGCATCGCCGGGGCGGAGAACTACGTGGACGCCTCCACGCTGACCAACGAAATGAAGCTGCGGGCCGCCGCGACGAAATACACGGTCTTCGGCCGCGTCACGCCGGAGCAGAAGCGCCGCCTGGTGGAGGCCATGAAGGCCGAGGGCAAGACCGTCGCCATGACGGGCGACGGCGTCAACGACGTGCTGGCCCTCAAATCCGCCGACTGCAGCGTGGCCATGGCCTCGGGCAGCGACGCCGCCTGCCAGGTCTCCCAGCTGGTGCTGCTGGATTCGGACTTTGGCTGCATGCCCGCCGTGGTGGACGAGGGGCGCCGCGTCATCAACAACATCGAGCGCTCGGCGGCGCTGTTTATCGTGAAGAATATCTTTTCCTTCGTCATGGCCCTCATCACCATGGCCGCCGTGCTGCCCTATCCCGTTTCCTCCGGGCAGCTCTCCCTGGTGAGCATGCTCACCATCGGCCTGCCCTCCTTCTTCCTGGCCCTGGAGCCGGACTTCCGCCCCGTCAGCGGGCACTTTATGTCCAACGTCCTGTTCCGGGCCCTGCCCGCGGGCATCACGGACGTGCTGGTGGTCCTGCTGGTGCTGGCCTTCGGGCGGGTCTTTGCCTTTCCCCAGGACCAGATCTCCACCATTACGGCGGTGCTGCTGAGCCTGGTGGGCATGATCATGCTATTCCGCACCTGCCGCCCCTTCACCAAAATGCGCCGCGTCCTCTTTATCGGCGTGGCGGTGCTGCTGGTGGTCTGCGTGGTCTTTTTCAGCTGGTTCTTCACCCTCACGCCCCTGGGCGTCCGGGAGCTGCTGATCCTCCTGGTGCTGAGCCTTTCCGCCATCCCCATCATGGATTATACGGACAAGCTCCTGGGCTGGGCGAGAAGAAAGTGGCAGGAGAAGAGAAAATGAGCAATTTGTAATGGAAAACCGGGAGGCGCGATGCCTCCCGGTTTTTGCTGTTATAGAGGATCTTTGGCGGGCGTCCCATTCTCCCGCATCTCTCGGGTTGCCCCTGTCATACCATCGGCGTATAGTCGGGACGAAATCTACTACCTCAAAGAGCCCCTATATCATTCTATGCACATTATAACACGATCATTCACGTGTGTAAAGTATTTCTTTATTATGGATCAATCTGTTCCATTCTTTTTCGCGGATTTTCAGAAAGGTCAAAACAGAGTTCTTGAAATCAGGGTCGTCATTTGACGTTACAAGGCGCAGGCTGAGTCGAAACCGATGCTCGCCGGTTTTGATCGTCTTCAGGACAAGCGCTGTCGCAAAGCGTTCATCCCGGATAATATAATCCGGGTCCATTATGATCTCAGCCAGATAACCGGCAAAGCATTCATAATCATCCGGGTGCCGCGCCTGGATGTGGCGGATGCGCTCGTCGGTGATGATGACCTCATCTGTGACAATGTCCGGGATGACACAACGGTATATCTCCGCGTTTAGTTTTCCGATATAGAGCACGGGAGCCACCTCGCTGCGCTTTCTCCCCTCAGTTTACCACTCTTTGCCGTCTTTGGCAAGGGCGCCGAATGCTCACTTCGCCTGCTTCAGGGACAGGGAAATGCGCTTTTTCTTCTCGTCCACGGCGAGGACGCGGACCTTCACCACGTCGCCCACCCGCAAAACCTCCGAGGGGTGCTTCACATAGCGGTCCGCCAGCTCGGAGATATGCACGAGCCCGTCCTGGTGGACGCCGATATCCACGAAGGCCCCGAAGTCGATGACGTTGCGGACGGTACCCGTTAGGACCATGCCGGGCTGCAGGTCCTTCAGCTCCATCACGTCCGTGCGCAGCACGGGCTGGGGCAGCTCGTCCCGGGGGTCACGCCCCGGCTTCATCAGCTCCTTCACCAGGTCTTGCAGGGTGGGCAGGCCCACGCCCAGCTCGGCGGCGGCCTTCTCCAGCCCGTAGGCTGCAAGCCAGTCCTCCAGCCCGGCCAGCTTCCCGGCCCCGGCGTCCTTTTCCGTGTGGCCGCTCAGCTGCAAAAGGGCCTTGGCCGCCTTGTAGGACTCCGGGTGAACGGCGGTGTTGTCCAGCAGCTCCTTCCCGCCGGGGACCCGCAGGAAGCCCGCGCACTGCTCAAAGGCCTTGGGCCCCAGCTTGGGGACCT
>CAMVOG010000240.1 GCA_947169005.1 uncultured Clostridia bacterium
CCGGGGCTCAGCGGCGCGGTGCGGGTGGGGGTCAACTGTGCCAAGGCCGCGGCTCTGGCCCTGGGGGTGCCGCTGATCCCGGTGCATCACATCCGGGGGCACATCGCCGCCAACTACATCGCCCATCCCACGCTGGAGCCCCCTTTCATCGCCCTGGTGGTCTCCGGCGGAAACACCCTCATCGCTCACGTGAAGGACTACACGGAGCTGGAGATTTTAGGCGCGACCCGGGACGACGCGGCGGGCGAATGCTTCGACAAGTCCGCCCGGGTGCTGGGGCTGGGCTACCCCGGCGGGGCCAAGATCGACGCCCTGGCTCAGACCGGGGACCCGGAGAAGTACCCCCTCCCCATCTCCCATCTGGCGGACAATCCCTACGACCTCTCCTTCTCCGGCCTCAAGACGGCGGTGATCAACCTGGCCCACAACGCGGAGCAGAAGGGCGAGGAGCTGGACCGGGCCTCCCTGGCGGCCTCCCTCTGCCGGGCGGTCAGCGATTCCCTGGTGCCCCGGGCCGTGGCGGCGGCCAAGGAGCGGGGCTGCCTCCGGCTGGCGGCGGCGGGGGGCGTGGCGGCCAATTCCTTCATCCGCCGGGCCCTGGAGCAGGCAGCCCGGGAGAACGGGCTGGAGCTTTTTCTGGCTCCCCTCTCCCTCTGCGGGGACAACGGGGCCATGATCGGTTGCCAGGGCTACTATGAATTCCTGGCGGGCAAGCGGGCCGGAACGGACCTGAACGCCTGGGCCACCATGCCCGCGGACAGGCTCGTGGGCTTTTAGGCGATACCCTATTGTTATGGTAACTTATGCGGTTTTCCCCCTCGTCGTTTTTCGGGGGTGGAAAACCGCTTTTCTTTTGCTTTTTCACCGATTTTTGTCAGAGAATCCGCGCCTTTTGGAAAATGTTGAAAACCCTGTGGAAAATGTGCAAAACTATTTGTATAAGGATTTCACTTTTATTTTATGTAAACCACCATCTTATTTGTTTTATTGACCACATTTTCATTTTAGCCGCAGTTTCGGCGGTTTTTCGCCCCGCGAACAAAGAGTTGTGCGGCGCCGAAAAGAAGGACTCTCCTGGGCGCCATGCGGTGTTTGACCACAGGTGTCCGCAAAGCAAAACAGGGCCTATACTATTTGTAATCATTCTTTCAGAGCCATCCCTTATGCGGACAAGCTGCCTCTTGAAATCGCAAGCGCTTTATGATATACTGCTTTTATCCGATGGAAGGAGGGTGCGGCATGATTTTTTACTTCACCGCCAGCGGCAATTCCCAGGCCGCCGCCGAGCAGCTTGCGGAGGGGCTGGGAGAGCGAGTCATCTCCATCGGCCTGGCCCTGCGGGACGGGCAGTTTGCCTATGACCTGGGGGCGGACAAGTACCTGGGCTTCGTGGCGCCCACCTTCGCCTACACCCTGCCCGGGGCCGTGGCCCGCTTCATCGAGAAGCTGGAGCTGAAGGGCTATGCCGGGCAATACACCTTCGGCGTCTTCACCTGCGGCGCCGCCAGCGGGGACGAGGGGGCCGCTCTGCGCCAGGCGCTGTTGGCAAAGGGCCTTGGCTGGAACGGCAGCTTCGACGTGGTGATGCCCGACAACTTCATTCTCTGGACGCCCCTGCCCGGCGAGGAACGGCTGGCCGCCACCCGCGCCGCCGCCCGGAAGCGGATCGACGGCATTCTGGCCCGCATCCTGGCCGGAGAAAACGGGACCGTAACGGAAAAGGCCCCGAAAATGCCCTTTATGCCCCTGGAAAAAATCAGCACCGCCGCCGGGACCAGCAAGCTCTACGCCACGGACAAGTGCGTGGGCTGCGGGGCCTGCGCCAACGTCTGCCCCATGTCCTGCGTGAAGCTCGTCGATCACGCCCCCGTCTGGGAGGGCGAATGCTGCATGTGCCTGGCCTGCCTGCACCACTGTCCCCAGGGAGCGGTGGAGTACGCCGACCAGACCGCCGGGAAAAAGCGTTATCTGAATCCGGACGCGCGGCCCCGGCTGAAAAACACTTATTAAGGCAATCTTTGGGCCTCGCGGCCCTGTATTTTGAAAGGAGTCCGATGCGCTATGAAAGAAGTTCTTGAGTTTTTGAAGAAGGCCGGCACCTATTACCTCGCCACCGTGGAGGGCGATCAGGCCCGCGTCCGTCCCTTCGGCACCATCCATGAGTTTGAGGGCAAGCTCTACATCCAGACCGGCAAGATCAAGCCCTGCTACAAGCAGATGATCGCCGATCCCAAGGTGGAGATCTGCGCCATGGTGGCCGGGTCCTGGATCCGCGTCGCCGCCACCGCCGTGGAGGACGACCGCGTGGAGGCCCGCCGCAGCATGCTGGAGGCTTATCCCTCCCTCAAGGGCATGTATGCCGAGGACGACGGCAACTGCGTCGTGCTGTATCTGAAGGACGCCACCGCCACCATCTCCTCCTTCACCGCCGAGCCCAAGGTCATCAAGTTCTGAGAACAGGACACAAAAAATTGCCGTCCCGCATGCTGCGGGGCGGCAATTTTTTATGCGATTCAGAACGCGCCGCGGTGGGCGACGCATTTGGCGGCCTCGTGGGCGGCGAAGCGGGCCAGGTCCGTGAGGGCGGCTTCATTAAGAGGCTTCGGGGAAGCGTCCAGGTCCTTCTGCAGGAAACGCGTCAACAGACCGCCCCAGAAGGCGTCCCCCGCCCCGGTGGTGTCCACCACGGGGCCGGGCTCCGCCGGGACGCGGACCCGCTTTTCACCCGCCGCCAGCAGGGCCCCCTCGGCCCCCAGGGTCACGGCGCAGAGGCGGGGGCCCCGGCGCAGAACGGCCTCCGCCGCCCGCTCCGGCTCCCGCTCCCCGGTAAGGAGCAGGGCCTCCTCCTCCGAGAGCTTCACCAGGTC
>CAMVOG010000241.1 GCA_947169005.1 uncultured Clostridia bacterium
GCTGAGAGCAAATACGATATTGCGCCGTTTCACGCCGCAGCGATATTGCCGCGCTTTGCGCCGCAGCGATATTGCCGCCTCCGGCGGCAGAGAAGATGTTTTAGGAGGTTTCCTAATGCCTAAATAGACAGAAAGGTAATCCACCCATGTCTGATACCAATTTTGCCTCCCGCTGGCTGAGCGCCCGGCGGAGGATCATTGAGCACGAGTTCGCCTCGCTGAATCCGGAGCAGCGCAGGGCCGTGATGGCTACTGAGGGGCCGCTGCTGCTGCTGGCCGGGGCCGGGAGCGGCAAGACCACCGTGATCATCAACCGCATCGCCAATCTCATCCGCTTCGGGCGGGCCTCGGATACGGAGGAGACCCCCGGGAGCGCCACGGAGGAGGAGCTGGCCTTTTTAGAGCGCTACGCGGAGCTGTTTTCCCCCGAGGACAGGGAGGAGGCCCGCCGTCTCTGCGCCCTGGACCCGGCGGACCCCTGGCGCATCATGGCCATCACCTTCACCAACAAGGCCGCCGACGAGCTGAAGACCCGCCTGGCGAAGATGCTGGGGGAGGCCGCCAACGATATCTGGGCCGCCACCTTCCACTCCGTCTGTGTGCGCATCCTGCGCAAGGACGTGGATCGGCTGGGGGTCTTCACCAGCTCCTTCACCATCTACGACACGGCGGACTGCCAGTCCCTCATCAAGCGCATTTTGAAGGACCTGGACCTGGACGAGAAGAAGTTTCCGCCCCGGAGCATCCTCAGCGTCATCAGCGGCGCGAAGGACGAGCGCGTCGGCGCGCAGGAATTCCTGGATTCCGCGGGCGCGGACCCCTGGCGCAAGAGCATCGGGCGGGTCTATATGGAGTACAGCCGCCGCATGATCGAGGCCAACGCCATGGACTTCGACGATCTGATCCTCCATACCGTGGAGCTGCTGGAGCAGAATGAGGAGGTCCGCGCCTTCTATCAGCGGAAGTTCCGCTACCTGCTGGTGGACGAGTACCAGGACACCAATATGCTCCAATACCGCTTCGTGAGCCTGCTGGCGGGGGAGCGGCAAAACATTTGTGTGGTGGGCGACGACGACCAGGGCATTTACAAATTCCGCGGCGCCACCATCGAGAACATCCTCAGCTTTGAAAAGCAGTTCAAAAATTGCCGGGTCATCCGCCTGGAGCAGAATTACCGCTCCACGGAGATGATTCTGAACGCCTCCAACGCCGTTATCAGCAACAACACCGAGAGGAAGGGCAAGGAGCTCTGGACCAAGAACGGCAGGGGGGAGAAGCTGACCCTATACGAGGCTGCCAACGAGAACGACGAGGCCCAGTACGTGGCCTCCAAGATCCTGGCGGGCTTTTCCCAGGGTGGGAATTGGAGCGATTACGCCATTCTCTACCGGATGAACGCCCAGTCCAACCAGCTTGAGCACGCCCTCAAGCGCAACGGCGTGCCCTATCGGGTCTACGGCGGCATGAAGTTCTACGACCGGGCCGAGGTCAAGGACATGATGGCCTATCTCTGCGTGGTGAACAACCCCGAGGACGATCTGCGCCTGCGCCGCATCGTGAACAATCCGCCCCGGGGCATCGGGGACAAGACCGTGGAGAACGCGGCCCAGGTGGCGGCGGAGGAGGGGCTGAGCCTCTTCACCGTCATGGATCGGGCAAAGGAATTTCCGGCTCTGCAGAAGAGCGCGGCGAAGCTGGCAGTCTTTACGGAGATGATCCGGGACCTGCGGGCGGAGGTGCCCAACCGCAATCTGGACGATCTCTACGACCTGGTGGTGACCCGCTCCGGCTATCTCTCGGCCCTGGAGCAGAAGGATACTCAGGAGGACCGGACCAAGGCGGAGAACGTAAAGGAATTAAAAACGAATATCATTGAATTTATCAAATCACATAACGGGATCGGCAATCTGGCGGAATTCCTGGACGAAATGGCCCTCTATACGGACCTGGACGAGATGGAAGGGGAGGACCAGGGCGTTACGATGATGACCATGCATTCCGCCAAGGGACTGGAATTCCCCAGCGTCTTTATCGTGGGCGCCGAGGAGGGCATTTTCCCGGGCCTGCGTTCCATCGGGGACCCGGAGGCCATCGAGGAGGAGCGCCGCCTCTGCTACGTCGCTATGACACGGGCCAAGCAGAAGCTGACCATCACCATGGCGAAACAGCGTATGCTCTTCGGCCAGACCCGCAGCAACAGCGTGTCCCGCTTCGTCAAGGAGATCCCGGAGGAATGCCTGGAACGGGTTTCCGCAGGGCGATCCTATTTCGGCGGAACGGAAAACCGCAGCTATGGCGACCAAAGAAGCGAGAGTCGTTATCGTTCCTACGCAGAAGAGCGCCGGGCAGCCTACGGAGGCAGCCGCGCGGAGGAGCCGGTGAAAAAGCATACGGTGACGCCGCCCAAGGCCCCGAGCGCCCCGGCGAAGCTGGATTACCGGAAAGGGGACAGCGTGGAGCACAAGGCCTTTGGCCGCGGCGTGATTTCCTCCATGAGCCCCATGGGCGGCGATTTCCTGGTGGAAATCATCTTCGACAAGGTCGGCACCAAGCGCCTGATGCTGAAATCCGCCGCGCAGTATATGAAGAAGGTTTAGAATAGCAGGACTCAGTACTCAGAACTCAGGACTTAGTACTTAGGACTCAGTACTCAGGGTTGAGTAGAGCTTTTAGGGAGCCTCTAAAAACTACTGTTTTTAAGAAGACGGCAGCGGGAAGCATCTCCTGGCTTCCCCTTGGGGGAAGCTGTCGCCCGCAGGCGACTTAAGTGACGCCCCAAGAAACCGAGCCATCAGGCGAAGGTTGATTGGTCGGCGGAACTTATGCAAGCGAGCGCAGCGAGTCGTAGATGAGGGGCTTGCTG
>CAMVOG010000242.1 GCA_947169005.1 uncultured Clostridia bacterium
GGACCAGCCGCCTCCTGCGGCTCATCGCGGAGGCAACGCATGACTGAAAGGAACACAGCCGAGGCCCAGTTCCGCCGCATGACGGAAACCCCCATGCCCCGCCTGGTGGGCTCCATGGCCGTGCCCAGCGTGGCGAGCATGCTCATCACTACCTTATATAATCTGGCGGACACCTATTTCGTCTCCCAGCTCAGCACCTCCGCCTCCGCCTCGGTGGGGGTGGTCTTCGCCATCATGTCGCTGATCCAGGCCATGGGCGGCGGCTTCGGCATGGGGGCCAGCAGCCTCATCAGCCGCAAGCTGGGGGAAAAGAAGCCCGAGGAGGCCAGCCTCTACGCCACCAGCGCCTTCTGCGGGGCCTTCGTCTTCGGCCTCATCCTGCTGATCTTCGGCCTGGCCTTCCTCACTCCGCTGGTACGCCTCCTGGGCTCTACGGAGACCATGCTGCCCTATTCCCGGGACTATGCCCGCTATATCCTGCTGGCCGCCCCGGTGATGTGCTCCGCCTTCGTGCTGAATTCCGCCATCCGCTCGGAGGGCGCTTCCATCCGGGCCATGGTGGGCATGAGCGCCGGAGGCGTGCTGAACATCGCCCTGGACCCCCTGCTGATCTTCACCTTCGGCCTGGGCATCGGCGGGGCGGCCATCGCCACGGCCATCAGCCAGCTTTTCAGCTTCGTGCTGATGCTCTTTCTCATGCGGGGCATCTCCATCAAAATGCGGCCCTCTCTGATCAGCCGCCGCCCGGCGGATTACCTGCTGCTCCTGCACACGGGCTTCCCCACCATCATGCGCCAGGGCCTCGCCAGCGTGGCCTCCGCGCTGATGAACAACGCCGCCGCGGTCTATGGGGATGCCGCCGTGGCAGCCGTCACCATCTCCAACCGGGTCTATCTCTTCGTGCGGAACATCATTTTAGGCGTAGGCCAGGGCTTCCAGCCCGTGGCGGGCTACAACTTCGGCGCAGGCCTCATGAAGCGGGTGAAGGACTCCTTCCGCTTCGCCACCGCCGTGGGCACCGTGATCTGCTGCGGCTTCGCCCTTCTGCTCGCCCTCCACGCCCCCGGCGTCATCGGCTGGTTTCGCCGGGACGATCCCGAGGTGATCCGCATCGGCACCCTGGCCCTCTACTTCGCCGCCGGTGTCATGCCGCTGATGGCGTTCTCGACTTATGTAAACCAGCTTTATCAATGCCTGGGCTTTGCCCGCCAGGCCACGGTGCTGGCCGCCTGCCGCCAGGGCATCTTTTACGTGCCCATCATCCTCATCCTGCCCCGGCTGCTGGGGCTCATGGGGGTGCAGATGGGCCAGCCCGCCGCGGACCTGCTGACCTTCGTGATCTCGGTGCCCTTCCTCATCCACTTTTACCGCAAGGAGCTGAACAAGCCGTGAGCAAGGTATTCTTCACCGCCGACACCCACTTTGGGGACGACGCCATCCGCCGCTATGAAAACCGCCCCTTCGCCTCCACCGAGGAGATGGACCGGGAGCTGATCGCCCGCTGGAACGCCGTCGTCGGCCCCGCCGATACGGTCTGGCACCTGGGGGACCTGGGCGGCGCAGGCCGGGAAAATGAGCTGCTGCAACCACGATACCTCGGGAACGGCCTGTTACCGGGAGGCGGGCTTCGAGGAGGTCTACGACCTCCCCGTGCTCTTCGAGGGCTTCTGGCTGCTCTCCCATGAGCCGCTTTATGTCAACCGCAACATGCCCTACGCCAACCTCTTTGGCCACGTCCACGCCAGCCCCCT
This sequence comes from uncultured Clostridia bacterium, assembly GCA_947169005.1. Taxonomy (GTDB): domain Bacteria; phylum Bacillota; class Clostridia; order Oscillospirales; family Oscillospiraceae; genus RGIG6375. Next base: position 1,752 of record CAMVOG010000242.1, read on the forward strand.
TTATCGGGACCTGAGCCCCCAGCACCTCTGCGTCTGCGTGGAGCGCTGGGACTACGCTCCCCTCCCCTTTGCGGAGATCGCCCGTCTGGTAAGGGAGGCGGCGAAATGAGTGTGCCTGTGTTTATCGTCTTTTCGGCGTTGATGCTGGGCGTCTTCCTGCTGACCCTCTGGATCATCAAGCGGGGCGCGGACAAAACCGTCGCCGCCCGGGACCGAGCCCTCACGCCGGGGAACGGCACCAACGCCCCGCCCGACTACAAGCCCGGCCCGCCGCTGAAAAAGGGTAAAAGCGCCCTCTCCCCCGCCATCCGCTGGTCCCTCCACTACACGGAGGACCTCTGGACCTTGCAGATCAAGGGGGATGGCCCCATCGCGGACACGGCGGGCGGGGACGGCTTCTTCACGGCTCCCAACGCCCGGCACGATTGGGTCACGGCCTGCGGCGGCGCCCCCGCCCACCTCACGGTGGCCCCGGGCGTCACGGAGCTGGGCCGCCGCGCCTTCGCCGGGATGCAGCTCCGCTCCGCCGCGATCCCCGGCACCGTGAAGCGGGTGGGGGCCCAGGCCTTTCAGAACTGCGCCCTGCAAACGGTCTGGCTGGCCGAGGGCGTGGAGCGCCTGGAGGCAGCCGCCTTTTCCGGCTGCGGTCATCTGAAGGCCGTCTATCTCCCCGCCAGCCTCTCACAGATCGACGACGCCGCCTTTGGGGACGATCCCGCGGCTCTCGCGGCTCTCACTTTCTTTGCCCCGGAAAACTCCCCCGCTGCCCGCTGGGCCGCGGAAAAGGGGCTCCCTCTGACAAGCGTATAACATGGAAAAAGCGCCCCCTCATTCGTCCGCGAACGAATGAGGGGGCGCTTTGTTTTTTACGCGTTTACGCTCTGACCTGGGCGCTCGGCACCGCCTCCGGCGTACCGTCCTTATAGGTCGGCACAAGCTGCTTGACGGCGGCGCGGATGTGCTCCTCGTCGTTGGCGTAGGCCATTTCAAGGAGCTCCGGCAGGCGGCGCAGAAAGTCCTCCTCGTCGAAGCGCAGGGGCTGGCCTATCTGGATCAGCTTGTTCGGCGTGGTGCTCATGCCCTCCTCCG
>CAMVOG010000243.1 GCA_947169005.1 uncultured Clostridia bacterium
CCTGTACCTCAGCCGGGAGGGGGAGACCCGCCTTTGCCGGGGGCGGAGCACGACTTCGGCTACCGGCACAGCCGCTTCACCGAGGGGGAGCTGGTGCTGGAAGCCCGCCTGCGCCTCACCCCCGGTGACCCGGAGGCCATCGGGGCGAAAATGGCGGAGCTGGCGGCGAAGCGCCGGGCCAGCCAGCCCCTGGACCTGCCCTCGGCGGGCAGCGCCTTCAAGCGCCCGCAGACGGGCTACGCCGCCGCCCTCATCGATCAGGCGGGGCTCAAGGGCCTGCGGGTGGGCGGGGCCCAGGTATCGGAAAAGCACGCGGGCTTCATCGTGAACGCGGGCGGCGCCACCTGCGCGGACGTGCTGCGGCTCATGGAGCTGGTGCGGGAGCGGGTGCTGGCGGACAGCGGCGTGGAGCTGGAGCCGGAGATCCGCGTGGTACGCTGAGAGGAGGAAGGCATGGAATTCTGCATCGTATCGGGCCTTTCCGGCGCGGGCAAGAGCCGGGTCGCCAACATCCTGGAGGACCTGGACTTTTACTGCGTGGACAACATGCCCGTGGTCCTCATGCCCATTTTTGCCGAGCTCTGCATCGCCACCAAGGGGCGCTACGACAAGGTGGCCCTGGTAACGGACGTGCGGGGCTCCAAGGGCTTTGACGAGCTTTTCGCCGCCCTGGACAAGCTGCAGGAGATGGGCGTGGACCATAAAATTCTTTTCGTGGAGGCCTCGGACCCCGTCATCCTCAAGCGCTATAAGGAGACCCGCCGCCGCCACCCCCTGGACCCGGACGGGAAAAGCGTGGAGGAGGCCATCCGGCAGGAACGGGCGCTGCTCGCCCCCGTGCGGGCCCGCGCCTCCTTCATCGTGGACACCAGCGAATACAGCCTCTCCCAGCTTCAGCACCGGATCACGGAGCTCTTCGCGGAAAAGGCCCCCCAGCGGGGGCTGCACGTGAACGTGGTCTCCTTCGGCTTCAAGTACGGCCTGCCGGGGGACGCGGATCTGGTCTTCGACGTGCGCTTTCTGCCCAACCCCTACTACGTGCCGGAGCTGACGAAGCTCTCGGGCCTGGACGCGCCCGTGCGGGACTGGCTCTTCGAGCACGCCCAGACCAAGGAATTCATGGCGAAGCTGACGGACCTCATCGGCTACCTGCTGCCCCAGTACGCGGAGGAGGGCAAGCCCTCCCTGGTCGTCGCCGTGGGCTGCACGGGCGGGCATCACCGCAGCGTGGCCGTGGCCGAGGCCGTGGCGGCCTTCGCCGCCGGGCAGGGCTACGCCACCGACTGCCGCCACAGGGATGTGAATCGGACATGAGCTTTTCTTCCGACGTTAAGGGGGAGCTGTGCCGCCAGCCCATGCAGAAAAAATGCTGCCAGGCGGCGGAGCTCTACGGCATCCTCCTCTACTGCAACACCTTTTCCAAGGACGAGGTGCGCCTGGTGACGGAGTCCCGCCCCTTCGCCCAGCGGGCGGAGAAGCTGTTTCAGCGGGCCTTTTCCTGGGGCTTTGACCGGGCGGACGGGCTGGAGGCGGACTCCGGCAAGGTGACGCTGCGCATCCTGGACCCCGCCAAGTTAGAGGCGATCTTTGACCGCTTCGGCTACGAGCGGGGCGGCGTGCTGGCCCATCACGTCAACCTGAGCCTCCTGGAGCAGGACTGCTGCCGCGCCGCCTTCATGCGGGGGGCCTTCCTGGCGGGCGGCTCCGTGACGGACCCCCGCAAGCACTACCACCTGGAGCTCTGCACCAGCCACTACAACGTGTCCAACGAGGTGGTGTCCCTGCTCTACGAGATGGGCTTCGCGCCCGGGCGCTCCCGCCGGGGAGGCAGCTACGTCTGCTACTTCAAGCAGAGCGAGACCGTGGAGGACCTGCTCACCACCCTGGGGGCCCGCCTCTCCGCCATGGAGATGATGAACGCCAAGGTGGAGAAGGACATGCGCAACGCCGTGAACCGCAAGGTGAACTGCGACACCGCCAACGTGGAAAAAACCGTGAACGCCGCCCAGGTCCAGCTCGACGCCATCCGCCGCCTGGAGGCCGCCGGGGGCCTGGAGGCCCTGGGGGACAAGCTCTGCCAGGCCGCCCGCCTGCGCCTGGAATACCCCGAGGCCAGCCTGGCGGAGCTGGCCGCCCTGGCAACGCCCCCCCTCACCAAATCCGGCCTCAGCCACAGGCTGCGGAAGCTCTGCGAGATCGCGGGGGAAGTTGATAGTCGATAGCCTGTAGTCTATAGCTAATAGCTATAGTGCGTATCGGGATTACTCAGCAACGCTCAAAACAATACGCCAACCCGTAGGGGCGCCCTTTGGGCGCCCGCCGGTGGTTCGGTGCAACAACCTCATTTTCAGCGCCTGGCGGCGCTGGCGTCCTGCGGACGCAGGCGGCCAAAGGCCGCCCCTACGGCGGAGCTGACTAAAGCCGATACGCGGAATAGCTATTAGCTACAAGCTAAATGCTACAAGCTAAATGCTATAAGCTAAATGCTAAAACCAGAAAGCGAGTACTTATGAAAAACCGACTGACGGGGGCCCGAACCCTCAGCCCGCGCTACGGCTACGTGATCCTGGCGCTCATGTGCCTGGGGATCGCCATGCCCAGCTTCGCCCAATATCAGATCTCCGGCTTCGGCAAAGAGGCGGTGTCCGCCGCCCTGGGCGCGGAGATGAACGACCGCAGCTTCAGCACCCTCAACATGGTCTGCTTCCTGCCGGGAGCCCTGCTCAGCCTCATTTCCGGCCTGCTGGTGGACCGCCTCGGCCCCCGCCGAGTGGTGGTGACTGGGGTGCTCCTGGCCTGCCTGGGCGTGGTGGCCCGGGCCATCTGGCCC
>CAMVOG010000244.1 GCA_947169005.1 uncultured Clostridia bacterium
AGCCGATAGGTGTTATAGACCCGGTCCGCCTCCGAGGTGTCCATGGAGAAGCGGGGATTGCTGATCCCATCGTAATCCATCATGGTTTTGGCGTAAGAGCGGAAGCTCAGCGCCTCGTGGTAGTCCGCCAGGCTGTATTCCGCCAGATCCAGGCGGTCCACGTCGATAAACAGCGTCTGATAAAAAGCCTTTGCCGCCATGGGCAGGTAAACGGTCCAGTCGCCGCCCTCGAAGCAGCCTACGATCTTCGTTTTGACGCTGTGCCGATGATAGAGGGGATACAGCTCCTCTACGGGCGTCCCTGGATTGCCGAAGGCCAGAATACCCAGATAGCCTCTGCTGTTCAGCTCCACGGTGTCCCCCAGCTCCACGCCCAGGGCCTCCATCATGGAGCGCTGCATCAGACAGATCCGCTCATTCTGCTCCATGACCGTCCCGGCCTCATAGCCCTCCAGCATGCTCAGCTCCGCCGCCACGCTGTGGCGCACGTCGTTGTTCAGACAATAGGTCCCGTAAACGTATTTCTCCTCCACTCCCGGCAGGGGCAGCTCCCCGGTGTTGCAGTTGCGCTCGTAATAGCCGCCGGTAACGTAGCCGCTTTCCGCGACCTTCCGGGCCCGATCATACTTAAAGTCCGAGAAGCGGGCCTTCACGTCCACCGCCTGGTAGAGCTCCTTATAGGAGTCCCGCGTGAGGGCAAACTGGCCCATGGCCCCGAAGAGCAGGGCCGTCACCAGAATCAGCAGCAGGCTTTTCGCCAGGGAGCGGCGGGCGTGCTTCACGACGTAGCGCCGCAGGAAGCCGGGGGCCGGGCGGCTTTTCAGCGCCACCGCGGGCAGGTCCCGCAGAATGGCGAAGTCCACCGCGGCGGCAGCCGTTTCCAGGACGGTCTTTTTCTTCGCCTTGGGGGCGCGGCGGCTGCCCTGCAGCAGCGCCAGCGGGTTATTTCTTCCGATGCGTCGGAGGCCCGCCAGGGCGAAAAGCAGCAGCAGGATAAAGCAGCCCGCCATGCTGCCCGCCACGGTCAGCACCGGGATGCGCCCGTCGATGACCTGGCCGAACTGCGCGTAGCTTTCCAGCGTCTTGGAGAGCGTGGCCGAGGTGTACCACACGGCCAGGAGCGAGCCGAGCGCCACGCCCGCCGCGGCCAATATCGTCAGCGGAAAGAGCAGGGACCGCACCGCCAGAGCCCGGGGACAGCCCAGGGCCCGCATGACGGCGAATTCCTTTTTCCGCTGGAAGATGAAGAGGTAGACCGTCAGCAGCAGGACCATGACGACCGCCGCTGAAAACGCGCCTAACTTCACCAGGGAAAGGACGCCCGTCTGCCTGAGCTGGGCGCTGATCTCCGGCCAGCCCATGTCCGAATAATACAGGACGTAGCCCATTTCCGTCAGCCGGGGCAGCGTCTCCCGCTCAAAGGCCGCCAGCTCATCCGTATCGACGAGGAAGCTCACGTCCGCCGGACCGGGCTCCCAGGCCGCCAGTGCTTCTTCGCTGAGGGGCAAAAAGCTCCGGGGCACGAAGACGGCGTTTTCCGAATAGGTCCAGTAGAACAGCCCCGGCTTCAGATTTTCAATGCCGTTTTCATGGAAAAGACCCACGATTTCGAATTCCATGGGCTCCGTCCATTCCTCCGGGTAACGGCTGTGAAAGCCGGACACGGCCCCCAAGGGTGCGTAGTTTTCCGTGAGCTTGTCCCCCAGGCGCAGCGTGACGCGGTCCCCCACCGAAAGGCCGTAATACGCGGCAAAGCTGTCGCAGACCACGCAGACGGGGCTTTTCTTCTCCGTGTCCCGCTCCGTCAGCAGCCGCCCCTCCGTCAGCAGGAATTTCCCCTCCTGCCAGCGGCGGATGGTGCGCATATCCTCGCTGTAGACCACGTCCAGGGTGTGGATATCGTCGTCCGTTTCACGCATGAGCTCCCGCAGCGGGGCAAAGTCCGGCGCGTCCAGGTAGTTTTCCGGCAGGCCCTTCAGGGGCGTCACGTAGGGCCAGCGGCCCAGAATCGTGTCGTCGCCCATGTGGAGATAGTCTGAATTTTCTCCGGCTCGCCACGCCTCCGGCTCCACCCGCAGGCAAAAGATATAGCGCTCGCCCGGGACAAGGCTTTCTCCCAGGCCAAGGGGAATATGGTTGTTTTCGTAATCAGCGAGGAGCGCCGGCTCCGGGAGCCACACCCGCGCCGGGAGCGCCGTCCTTATACGTCATGTCGTGATTTGCAATGGTCTCCGGGAAGGACTCGCAGTAGGTCACGATGTATTCCCCGTCTGCGAGGTATGCATTCTGATGGTCGAGCCATTCCTGCTTCCCCGCCAGCAGCTTCACGTCCCGGAGGATCAGACCGGTATTAGACAAGGGTCCGGTGAAGACAAGCCCGGAATAAATGCCGAAGGTCGTCGTCCAGGAAACGGAGGTCCTTTTCACGGTGGCCTCTACGATCATGCGGGCGGAATAGTCCGTAAAATCGTTATCCCGTATCCCGTCCCCGATACTGTGGGTGTCGATGCGGGCATAGTCCGAGAGCCCCGCCGTCATGTAGCGGGTGCTGACGCCGCGGATATGGGGCAGGGCCTCAAGCTCCGCCAGGCGCGCGGCGCTGTAGGTCTCCTTGTGATTTGTCTCATAGCGCGTATCGAAAAGAGGCCGCTTTCGGCCCACGTAGTCGGGATTCGCGTTTTGATCCGATAAGAGGTAGGTGCCCCACTCGTCGCTGTACTTGTTCGGCTGGGTCTCCCCGTCCGGCATCAGCTCCCGGTCCAGGGTCAGGTTGCCCCAGTACTGGGCCATGGTCTCCTTGTACTGGCGGTTCGTCATGTCGTAT
>CAMVOG010000245.1 GCA_947169005.1 uncultured Clostridia bacterium
ATACGACATGACGAACCGCCAGTACAAGGAGACCATGGCCCAGTACTGGGGCAACGTCTGCCTGGACCGGGCGACCTTTGCCGACGGCGTTTCCGTGCCCAAGGACCGCTCGGGCGCCTACGGGGAATATCTCCTTTCGCTGAAGGACGCAAACCCCGGCTACGCGGGGGACGTACAGCCCGCGATCAGCTGGGAGCGCTGGCACAAGGAGGGTATGGACGCCGAAACGATGGAGGCCCTGCTGGCGGAGCCCACCATCACGGGGGCCGACGTGCGCTATATGACGGCGGGCCTCTCGGACTATACCCGCATCGACACCCACAGCCCCGGGGACGGGATCCTGGATAACGACTTTCCCGAATATGCCTCCCGCCTCATCATCGAGGCCACGGTAACGCGGGAGGTGGGGGACCGGACCGAGGAGGACCGCAGCGTCCTCAGCGTGGGCGGCTGGCCAGACAAGAGGTATTTCGGCTATTCCGATACCCACGTTTTCATGGTGAAGGATATCAAGCTGCTGGCCGGGGAGGAGGAATGGCTCAGCCACGGCAGCAGCTATTTCGAGGACCCGGAGGAGCGGGCGCTCTACTGCTATCTCCCCACGGATGAGGAGGCTGTGGAAAAGCACAAGCCCTTTATCAACGTCGGCTCCCTGGGCAGCCCCTTCTATTTCGCCTCCAACCACATCGACCAGGCCTTTCTGGACAGCCTCGTGCCCGGGCAGCGCTACGTGTTTGTCCTGCGCTGTGATACCCAGGCCTGGAAGATGAACGATCTGAATCCTATGTTCTACATCGGCGACGATTCGCTGATCGGCTGGAGCCCCTACGTCTACTCCCTGGAGGGGCAGCCGGAAAACTACCTGGACCTGCCGGAATTCGCCTCCCTGCGGGAGCTCATTCAGGTGACGGAGGACGACCGCCACACCATGGACGTGGTCTACTCCAACGATATGCGCACCATCCGCCGCTTCCAGGAGGGCAAGCTGACCGTTACCGAGGGGCGGGCGCTGAATCCCCACGACACGGAGACGAAAAATCCCGTCTGCGTCGTGGCGGCCAGCTTTGCCGAGACCTACGGCCTCTCCGTGGGTGACAAGCTGACCCTCCGCCTGGGGGACAAGCTCACCGAGAGCTACGCGCCCCTGGGGGCCGTGGCCGTCTTCAAGGCCCGTTATCCCGACCAGTGGACCGAGCCCGTGGACTTTGAGATCGTGGGCCTCTACTATGAAAACGGCCTGGAAAAGCCCGCCAACAACCTGCTGTATTGGTACTATTCCGAAAACGCGGTTTTCGTGCCCCGCTCCTTCCTGCCCGTCAGCGAGGCGGAGCTGGCCGCCTGGACCCCGGACCCCTCGGACGTGAGCTTCAAGATCGGGGACGTGAACCGCCTCGGGGAGTTTGAGCGGGACGTGCTGCCCCGGCTCTCGGAGCAGGGTTGGGTCCTCTACTATTCGGATATGGGCTGGCCGGAGATCAGCGCCCAGCTCAAGCAGACGGGCGTCCTCTCTCTGGTGAAGTTAGGGGCCTTCTCGGCGGCGGTCATTATGGTGCTGCTGCTGACGGTCTATCTCTTCATCTTCCAGCGGAAAAAGGAATTTGCCGTCATGCGGGCCCTGGGCTGTCCCCGCGGGCTGGCGGTCCGGTCCCTGCTCTTCCCCCTGGCGCTGCTGGCCCTGCTGGGCGTGGCCGTCGGCAGCGGGGCGGCGGTGTGGTATACCTCCGCGACCCTCTCCAAAACGCTGGAGAGCTACGCCGCTTTCGGCCAGGTCATCGATGGGCGCATCCCGGTGCTGACGGTGGCGGGCAGCATGGCGGGCTGTTTTATCCTGCTGCTGCTCTTCGCCCTGATCGGGCTTTGGCGCATCGGGCGGCGCAATCCCCTGGCCCTGCTGCAGGGCAGCCGCCGGGCCCCCAGGGCGAAGAAAAAGACCGTCCTGGAAACGGCCACCGCCGCGGCGGACCTGGCCCTTCTGCGGGACCTGCCCGCGGTGGCGCTGAAAAGCCGCCCGACCCCCGGCTTCCTGCGGCGCTACGTCGTGAAGCACGCCCGCCGCTCCATGGCGAAAAGCCTGCTGCTGATCCTGGTGACGGCCCTGCTCTTCGGGGCCATGGGCCAGTTTGCCCTCACGCGGGATTCCTATAAAGAGCTCTACCAGGCGGTGGACGTGAAAGCCCGCTTCTCCGGCGTCAAGCTCTCCAACGCCGGGGAGATCGCCGAGAGCGGCTTCGTCACGGGCGGCTATTATGAGATTTATCACCCCACGGGCGAGATACCCCTGCCCGGGGCGGAGGGGGAGTACGCCCTGGCCGCCTACAGCATGAACAACGACGTGCGCCACAGTGTCGTAACGGAGATTACCTTCCTGGAGGGTTACGACCTGGAGAGCTTCACCGCCTCCCGGGATCGGGTCTGCGTGATGCCCCGCTCCCTTCTGAACGAGCTGGGAATGGACCTGGGGGACACGGCGGAGCTGAACGAGAAGAACTATCTGAGCATTCTGATGACCTATAACCCGGACGCAACCCTGGAGGAGCTATACCGCATGTACCACAGCCACAGCGTCAAGACGCAGATCGTGGGCTGCTTCGAGGGCGGCGACGGCACGGTATATATCCCCCTGGAGGCGCGGAACTTCTATCAGACCCTTATGAAGATCGACCGCCTGGACCTGGCGGAATACAGCCTGGCGGACTACCATGAGGCGCTGAGCTTCCGCACTTACGCCAAGACCATGCTGGACACGGAGGGCACGGTCCCCTCCCGCTTCTCCATGGACACCTCGGAGGCGGACCGGGTCTATAACACCTATCGGCT
>CAMVOG010000246.1 GCA_947169005.1 uncultured Clostridia bacterium
GCCGCCCGGCGTCGCAAAGCGACGCCAGCGCCGCGAGGCGCTGAAAAGGGACGATGTTGCACCGCACCCCCGGCGGGCGCCCGCAGGGCGCCCCTACGGGTGGACGCTTTGTAATCATACAAACGGCAAATTCGCGCGCCGTAGGGGCGGCCTTGGGCCGCCCGGCGTCGCAAAGCGACGCCAGCGCCGCGAGGCGCTGAAAAGGGACGATTGCGCCGCAGGGTGCCCCTACGGTTGCATTGATCTCAAGGAAATATCTCTTATCTTTTATCTCTTATCTTTTATCTTTGCCCACGCCGCCAGGACGACGGGCAGCGCCAGGGCCGCGGCGAGGGCGGCCAGGAGCGGCCAATGGAGGGGGAGGGGCGCGGCCCCGCGCAGGGCGTAGTACCACGCCGGGAGCTGGGCGTCGTAGACCGTCAGCCAGACCACGAGGGCGAGGCCGTCCGCCAGCAGCATGGCGGTGACGGTGGGGGCAAGGGCCTGGATCACGAAGAAGGGCGCGGCGGCGGCCAGGTCCAGCAGCACGCGGGTGAGCACCGTCCCGGCGCTCAGACTGCCGAGCAGGGAGGCGGGCAGCCCCCGCAGCAGGAAGCAGGCCGCCGTACAGACCGCTTCCAGCAGCAGCGTGCCCAGGTAAAGGAGCGCCAGCTTCCGCCCGAAAAAGGCGGCGTCCGAGCGCCCGGCCATTTGCTCCGCCCGGTCCATGTGGGCGGCGACGTCCGTGCCCAGCAGCACAAGGGCCAACACCGCATAGCCCAGGGCGTGGTATTTTTTGTCCGCGAAGAGCAGCAGCAGGCAGTCCGCCGCCTCCCGCCCGCCCTCGGTCATGCGATAGAAGTAGAAAACCAGCAGTGCCGCCGTCAGCAGCAGGAGGGGGAGGCTCCACCACAGGGCCAGGAGGCGGCGCAGCTCATGGCGCAGGGCCTTCATCGGCCTCACCGCCCTTTAGGGAGTCGATGGGCACGGGCCCGGAGAGGACCCCGCCCTCCATGACCAGGGCCTGGGGACAGACCAGCCGAAGCTGCTCCGTCACGTGGCCCGAGAGGAAGAGCGTCACGCCCCGCTGCTCCCGCAGCTCCTTCAGAAAGGCGCAGACGGAGGCCACGTTCTCCTTGTCGATGCCGTTGAAGGGCTCGTCCAGCACCAGCAGCTCCGGCCTGTTTACCAGCGCCGCCGCCAGGCCGTAGCGCCCCTTCTGCCCGTAGGAGAGGAGGCTCAGCCGCCCGTTGCCCACGTCCTTTTCCGTAAGCTGCAGCCGCTCCATCAGCTCCTCGACGTAGTCCCTGTCCGGCTTGCCGTAGAGCCCCGCCCGCAGCAGCAGATTTTTCCGCACCGGGAGGCTGCCGTAGCCGATGGGGGCCTCGATGAGGAAGCCCACCCGCTGCCGGGCGGCCCGCAGGGCCCGCTCGCCCTCGGCCCCCAGCAGGGAGACGGAGCCGCTGTCTGCCACGGCGAGACCCGCCAGGATGCGCATCAGCGTGGTCTTGCCGGAGCCGTTGGCCCCCACAATGGCCGTGGCCGTGCCCCGCTCCAGGGCAAAGCTCGCGTCCTTCACCACCGGGCGGCCCCGGTAGCTTTTGCATACATGCTCTGTTTTTACCGCGAATTCCATCAGTTCTGCCCCCTTTTCCGAAAGCTCAGCCAGGCTCCGATCCACGACAGGACCAACATCGCGCCGGAGACGATATCCACCCGCAGGAGCGCCGCCGGGTCCGCCCCCGGCTGCCAGGGCTCTGTCTGGCGCAGCATGCCCGCGGGGCTCAGGTCCCCCAGGAAGGGCAGCAGCATCATGAGCAGGAAGCAGCCCAGGGCCAGCAGGAAGGCGGGCAGCGCCTTCTGCGTCAGAAAAATGAAGAAGTAGGGGAGGGCAGCCATGCCCAGCACCATGAGCCCCCAGCTCGCCTGGGTCAGCAGGAACCAGTCCCGCTCCTCCGGGGCGAAGCGCACGGACCAGGCGGCGCGCATGAGCCAGGCCGCCGCGGCCCATACCAGCAGCACCGCCAGCCAGTAGAGGGCCGAGACCGCGAGGAAGAGCCGCCCACGGGAGACCCCCGCGCTGAGCAGCAGCCCCGTGGTCCGCTTCTGAAAGAGCCCGTAGATCAGCAGCACCATGAGCCCCTCGCAGATCAGAAAGCCCGTGAGGACCGTCATGGAAACGGGCTTGGTGTAGACAAAATCCCGCATGGAGTCCAGATAGCGCCGGTAGGCCTCCTCCGGCGCGCCGGAGAGGGTGGCCTCGTCCACGTCCATGGCCTCCGCTGCGTTTTGGGAGGAGGCGACGCGCATGTAGTCCACGAAGCCGTTGTAGGAGGACGGGATCTGGAACTGCCCCAGCCCCGACCAGACCCAGAGCCCGATGCACAGGGCGACCCCGATCAGCTTGAGCCACCCCGTCCGCAGACCGAAGCGCAATAAGCGACCTTGCATGAAAGCATCTCCTTTCCAATCATCAAGTATCTTTTTACGTTGTATAAATGATAACACAAGTTCATATGAATGTAAATTGACGCTTCCCACAAGATCGCGTTATTCGTTTTAGACAGGATGGATAAGACAATGGATAACGTGCAACGTGCAATTCCGGCCACATCCTTGAGTAGTCAGTACTTAGTACTTAGTACTTAGTACTCAGCCGCAGGACGTGCCCCCCCTGTCATCCTGAGCGGAGCGCAGCGGAGTCGAAGGATCTTCGTTCACGGGAAGCGGCAGCGAAAGATTCTTCGCTGCTCAGAATGACAAAAGGGGAGCCCCCGCAAACAATTGCGCCGCAGGGGCGGCCTTGGGCCGCCCGGCGTCGCAAAG
>CAMVOG010000247.1 GCA_947169005.1 uncultured Clostridia bacterium
ACGCCGATCTGGTCCCCACCCGCGTAAAGCACCACGTCATCCAGCACCAGCTCCGAGGCGGGGATCGTCCGCTCCTCCCCTGCCCGGACCACCCGGGCGGAGGGCAGGGCAAGCAGATTCAGCTTGTCCAGGGTCCGCTTGGAGCGCAGCTCCTGCACGATGCCGATGCCGATATTCACCAGGATCACGGGCATGAAGCTCAGATCCCGCCAGGAGCCCACCAGGATCACGCAGGCCGCCAGCAGGAAGAAGATCAGATTGAAATAGGTGCAGATATTGGAAACCAGGATCTCCCGCACGGTGCGGCTGGTCCCGGAGGCCGCCGCGTTCACCTGCCCCTGGCTGACGCGCAGGGCGACCTGCTCCGCGCTGAGCCCCGTTTCCGCCGCTGCCTCAAAGCGCGGCGGGTTTTTGACTTTTTCCGTCTTTTTCTTTTTCTTTTTCTTCATGATTTCGTTCCTCTAAGCACGATGCACTAAGCACTTGTACAAACAAGATTATAATGCTATAATGTGAGAAATACAATATCCTTTTGGGGGATCATCAAGGAAAAGGGGGCGTCACCGTGGCCGACCAGGAAAGCCGCGCGGCGTATCAGCAGGCGCGCAAGCTGGGGAGGAAGTTCCTCTCCGAGCATGGAAAAAACGAGGCAAAGGGCTACCTGCCCGTGCTGGAGGACCGCATCCGCGGCGTGGAGATCGTGGGTGAGATCAACCTGGGTTATCACGAGATCCCGCTGAAAAAGATCATCGGCACCCGCACGGCGGGGCGCAGCAACTCCTTTGCCGGGAACTTCATGCCCCTGCTGGCGGACGACACCGAGTTCGCCCTGAAATGGCAGGCGGTCTACTCCAGCCAGCTCCGGGAGGGCATCCGGGAGCACATCAAGGTCTATGAGTACATGAACCGCTACTACGTGCAGGAGGGCAACAAGCGCGTCAGCATCCTCAACTTCGTGGGGGCCGCCTCCGTCTACGCCAACGTGATCCGTCTGCTGCCGGAGCGGGACGAGAGCAATCTGGAGATCTCCATTTACTACGAGTTCATGGACTATGACCGGCGCATGTACTTCGACAATCTCTGGTTTTCCAAGCGGGGGAATTTCACCCGCCTGGTGAAGGCGGCGGAGGACTATCTCGCCGCCCATCCCGAGGTCAAGGACAGCGTGGAGGAGGTCATCAACCAGGCCCACCGCGCCTTCCGCACGGCCTATAAGAACGCGAAGATCGAAACGAATCTCACCACCGGCGACGCCATGGTGGAATATATCGCCGTTTACGGCTTCCCCTACGGCGTGGACAGCCGCACCCTCTATCGGAACGTGAAGAACTGCGAGGGCCAGTTCCTCCTGGCCTCCGGCCGCCGCCAGAGCGACACCGTGGAGGTGGACGAGGAGGACACCAAGGCCCCCGCCAGGCGGGGACGGCTCCGGGGCGGACGGCTCAAGGTTGCCTTTGCCTTCGACGGGACCGACGCCTACAACCTCTTCACCCGCAACCACAGCACCGCCATTGACCGCATCGAGAAGAAATACGGCGATAAGCTGACGGTTTTCCGGCTTTACGGCGTGTCCACCACGGACAAGGAGAAATGCTATGAGGCGCTCTCCGCCCTGGCCGGGGAGAAGCCTGACATTCTCTTCACCACCAGCCCGGGCATGACGGACGCCAGCCTGCGGGTGGCTCTGGAAAACCCGGAGCTCATCGTTCTCAACTGCTCCAGCCCCAAGGAGGGCAAGAATCTCAACACCTATTTCAGCAAGATGTACGACCTCACCTTCCTCTGCGGCGTGCTGGCCGGGGCCATGAGCCAGACGGGGGTCATCGGCTTTATGAACACGGCGGCCTTCGGCTACACCACCCATTACGACGTGAACGCCTTTGCCCTGGGCGCGCGGCCCATCGACCCCCAGGCCATCGTGCTGGACTACAAGCTGATGAAGGTGAACGACTGGGACGAGCACGACCTGGCCCGCCGGGAATTCGCCGCCGCCGGGGCGGACGTGGCCTTCTGCCGCCACTCCCCCGACAACCATCTGGACCGCAAGGCCTTCAACGAGGTCTACGCCCAGCTCTATCAGATCAACCGCTACGGCTACCCCCTGGAAAGCTACGCCGCCGCCACCCTGGACTGGGGCGTTTTCTACGACACCGTGATCAGCGACGCCCTGCAGGGGCGCACCAAGCTGCTGGAAAGCCAGACCATCGGCGGCAATCCCATCCACTTCGGCTGGGGCCTCAGCACTGGGATCATGGACGTGTACCCCGTGGAGTACGCCATCGGGGAAAACGCCATGAAGCTGCTGAAAATCTTCCGCAACCTCATTACCGAGACCGATTTCAACCCCTATGAGGGCCCCGTTTACGACATCAACGGCGTCCTGCGCTTTGAACAGGGCTACAAGCCCACCCTCATGGAGATCCACGCCATCGACTGGGTGGAAAAGGGCGTCCGGGAGCTGAATCCCCTGCCGGGGGAAGAGGCCGGGGATTGAAGATAAGAGATAAAAAATAAAAGATAAGAGATAAATGAAAAGGAAAACAACCACATGAACGCAAGTGAACTGAAACAAAAGCTGGACGAGGCACATTATGTATATGACGACACGCTGGTGACGACCATGCTGGTGGCCCTGGCCATCGGGCGGCCCCTTTTGATCGAGGGGGCCGCGGGCGTGGGCAAGACCGAGGTGGCCAAGGTCATGGCCCAGGCTCTGGGGCGGGATCTGGTGCGCCTGCAGTGCTACGAGGGGCTGGACGAGTCCAAGGCGCTGTACGAG
>CAMVOG010000248.1 GCA_947169005.1 uncultured Clostridia bacterium
CTCGTTCACGCAGTCGGTGATGAGCCCCGTGGAGTAGCCCGCGAGCCCGCCCGCATCGCTGCGCAGGCCCAGGGCGGAGCCTCCGGCGCTTTCCACCGCGCCGTTCAGCAGGCTCAGCGCCCCTTCCAGCCCCGCGTCCGCCAGCTCGCTGAGAGAGGCGGCCTCCGCCGGGGCGGTGTTCACGTCCCCTTGGTTGACGCAGCGGGAGAGGGTGCCCCGGTTGAGGCCCGCGACGCCGCCGCAGCGGCTCTGGCCCGTGACGGAGCCGGAGAAGGAGCAGCCCTCAACGGCCCCGGCGGCGCGGTTTTCGCCCACCAGGCCGCCCACGGCGGAGGCCCCCTCCACGGTGCCCGTAAAGGAGCAGGCCAGCACCCGGCCCGCGCTGCTCCCGGCGAGGCCGCCCACGGTCTCCCGGCTGCCGCCGGGGGCCACGGTCCCCTCCAGATGGAGGTCCCGCACCAGGGCCCCCTCCTCCAGATAGCGGAAAAAGCCCATGACGGAGCCGGCCCCCCGCAGGGAGAGGCCCCGGATCACGTGGCCGTTGCCGTCAAAGCGCCCGCTGAAGCTGGGGATGGGGGTGAAGTCCAGGCCCGTCAGGTCCAGGTCCGCCGTGAGGCGCACGGTCTTGTCCCGGCTCCAGGCGTCCAGGGCGCAGCTTTTTGCCAGGTCCAGCAGCTCCGCCTCTGTGGCTACGGTGACGACGCCGCCCTCCGCCAGGGCGGGAGCGGGCAGCAGCCCAAAAATGAGCAGCAGAGCGAGCGCAAGGGCGGAAAGGCGTTTCAGCGTATGCGTCATACCTCCGCCTCCTCTCGCTCTGCCTCGGCGCTCTCCACCGTGGCGTTGAGGCTCCCGTTCAGAGTGCCCCGGAAATAGCCGTCCACGGCGCCGGAGATCTGCCCCCGCAGCCGCCCGTCCAGCCGCATGAGCCCCGTCCGCTCCTGCCTGGTGGGCAGGGGGATGGAAAAGCCCGTGCGGGCGATGAGCTTATCCCCCAGCAGCAGGAGCTGGGGCAGCACGCCCATCACCAGGAGAATGGAAATGATGGTGCCCCGGCCCAGGCAGAGGCCGATGGAGGAAATGGTGGGCTCCGAGGACATGAGCCCGATGAGGATGCCCGCCGAGGCCATGATGGTGCCGGAGGTGACGACGGTGGGGAAGCCGTGGTTCAATGCCTGGATCACCGCCTCCTTGGGGGGCAGCGTCTCCCGCAGGTGGGTATAGCGGTTGGTGATGACGATGGCGTAGTCGATGTTCGCGCCCATCTGAATGGCGCTGATGACCAGGTAGCTCATAAAGAAGAGGCTGGTGCCCGTCAGATAGGGGAAGGAGAAGTTGATCCAGATGCTGCCCTGGATCACCAGGATCAGCAGCACCGGCAGCCCCGCGGACTGGAAGGTGAAAATGAGGATCACGATGACGAAAACGATGGTGAGAATGTTGATGAGCAGGTTGTCCCCGGCGAAGGAGTCAGAGAGGTCCCGGGTGCTGGTGGAGTTGCCCACCAGCAGCACGTCCCGGTCATAGTATTTCGCCGCCAGAGCGTGGAGCCGGTCAAGAAAGGCGAAGGTTTCCTCGCTTTCCACGGGCAGGTCCAGCGTCAGCACGAAGCGGCTGTAATGCTCGCTGCGCAGCTGGGTCAGTGCAGTGGAAAGCTGCCCGTGCAGCTCCTCCAGCCGCTCGCCCAGGTCCCCCTCCAGGCTCACGAAGCCCTGCCGGCTCTGGTCATAGACAAAGAGGAACATGTCCAGCAGGGGCACGGCGTAGCCGTCCAGCCCGCTGACGAGGCGGCCGTAGGTGCCCTGCTCCAGGGCATAGGCGGAGTAGACGAGCCGGGCCGCCTCCACGTCCAGGTCCGTCAGCTCCGCGAACTGGCGGGGCGTCAGCCGGTCCGTAAGGCTGAGGCCGTCCCCCAGCTCCACGTTGGCCAGGCCCGTAACGGAGCGCACCTCCGGCTGCTCCCCGATCTCCCGCAGCAGGCGGGCCTCGGTCTCATAGTCCCCCGGGGGCACCAGCATGGCCAGGCTGTTGTCGCTGCCGAAGGTGGCCTCGATGCGCTCCGCGGCAAGCTGGCTTTCGTTGCGGGTGACGGTTTTCAGCGTGGAGTAGCCGAAAACGTAGGGGCAGCGGTTGGAAAAGATGAAGGCTGCCACCAGCAGCAGGGCGAAAAGGGGAGGGACGACGAAGCGGGTCTTCACGGTCAGGCGGCCCCAGAAGTCGATCCTGGGCACGAAGCTCCGGTGGTGGGTCTTGTCGATGAGGGGAGAAAAGCTCATGAGCAGCCCCGGCATCAGCGTGAAGACGCAGACCATGCTGCAAATGATGGATTTCATCAGCACGATGCCCATGTCGTAGCCGATGCGGAACTGCATGAAGCACATGGCCGCCAGCCCCGCCAGGGTGGTGAGGCTGCTGCCGGAGATCTCCGGGATGGCGGCGCTGAGGGCGCTGATCACGGCCTCCCGGGCCTCCTTGCTCTCCCGCTCCTCGGTGTAGCGGTGGCAGAGGATGATAGCGTAGTCAATGGCCAGGGCCAATTGGAGGATGATGGCGATGGAGTTGGAAACAAAGGAAATGGTGCCGAAGAGGAAGTTGGTGCCCATATTCAGCAGGGCGGCCATCACGAAGGTGATGATCAGCACCGGGATCTCCATATAAGTGCGGGAGGTGAAGAGCAGCACCAGCAGAATGATGACGACGGCGATGATCATCACCTGGCTGACCTCCCGGGCCAGGATCTCC
>CAMVOG010000249.1 GCA_947169005.1 uncultured Clostridia bacterium
TTATGTCAATACTTTTTTTGAAATTCAAACCATTTTTTTGTTTGGGCAGGCGTCCCCCTCCCCTTGCGAAGTGGAACAATTCATGATAAAATACGTCAAAGAGCTGAGAGGAGGCGAGCGCATGAAGCAAGGGAAACGGATCCTGCTGTTTTTGCTGGCGTTGCTGTTTATGCTGCCCCGGCTCAGCGCCGCTGGGGCGACCACGCTGACCTTTACCTCCGTAAACAACACGCTGCTGCCCCTCAGTGACGACACCATGCCCACCCTGTACGGCAGCACGATCTATCTGCCCTACTCCATCTTCAATTCGCTGGAGCTGGGGACCTACGCCGTCTACTCCCCCACCTCCCAGAAGGTCACGGTTTTTACGGAGGACGCGCAGATCATCTTTGACCTCCGCTCGGGTGAGACGGTGGACAGCGCCGGAGAGAGCTACACCAGCTCCGCCATCAGCCGCAACGGGCGCATTTACCTGCCCGTTTCCTTCACCTGCGACTATTTCGGCATCACCCACACCACGATCATCACCGATTACGGCCCGATCCTGCGGCTGAAGGTGGGAAACAGCTACGACGACCGCACCTTTGCCAAGGCAGCCGCGGTGCTGCTGCAAAGCAGGCTCGATGAATACTACGCCTCCATCGCCCCGGCCCAGGACCCCGCGGCCGAGGAGACGAGGCCGGCAGAAACGACCCAGCCGGAGGGCGGCAAAACCGGACAGGAGCAGGAGCCCGGCACAGGGCAGGCGGAAACCTCCCCGGGCGGGCAGACAGAGCCCCAGGGCGGCACACAGACGGGCAGCCAGGGCGGCTCTGCCGGGACCCAGACCGGCCCCGGCACGGGCACGCAGAC
The DNA here is from genome assembly GCA_947169005.1 of uncultured Clostridia bacterium. GTDB lineage: Bacteria > Bacillota > Clostridia > Oscillospirales > Oscillospiraceae > RGIG6375. The sequence goes on from CAMVOG010000249.1 coordinate 853, forward strand.
CACACCGCAGCCTCCCGCGCCGGAGGAGCCCACCCCGCCGGACCGCTCCGATACGGAGGTCTATCTGAGCTTTTACGGGCTGGACGCGGAGCTGACCCCCCGCATTTTGGACGCTTTGGCAAACGGCGGCGTATCGGCCTGCTTCTTCCTCTCGGCGGAGGATATCGCCGCGAATCCCGATCTGGCCCGGCGCATTGCCGGCTCCGGCAACGGGATCGGACTTATCGCCAGCGAGGACCCGGCCCGGGACTATGCCGAAGGCGCGGCCCTGCTCTATGAGGCGGCCCACTGCGGCAGCTTCCTGCTGACGATCCTCTCCGAAGCGGAGGAGGCGGAAAGCCCCGTCCCCCCCGAGGGGCCGGTGCTGTACGCGCCCCGGACCGTGCCGGGGGATTACAGCCTGGGCGAATGCAGGGTCACTCTAAGCACCTCGGAGGACCGGGTGGACCTGCAGCTTCTGACGACGCAGAGCTGCGCGGATATGCTTGGCGGTCTCCTAAGGCTGCTGAAAAACGAAAACTATAACGTACAGCTTCTGAACGAGAGCCGCGCGGCGGCGCTCGATCCCGAGAGCTGAGTTCTTGGAGGCATTGACATGGAACAAGCGATCAAGGCCGTCGTGCTGGCGGCAGGACAGGGAAAACGCCTGGGCTCCGAGGCCGTGGGCATCCCGAAGGTGATGCGGCTGGCGGCGGACAAGCCCCTGCTTGGTCATGTTCTGGAAAACCTGTCCTTTATCCCCGCCGGGGACACGATTCTGGTGGTAGGCTTTAAAAAAGAGCAGGTCACGGAGGCCTACCCCGCCTATCCCTGGGTGGAGCAGGCGGAGCGGCTGGGCACCGGCCACGCGGTCGCCATGGCCCGCCCCCTGCTGGAGGCTTACGAGGGCGCGGTGCTGGTCTGCTGCGGGGATATGCCCCTGCTGCGGCGTGAAACCTATGAGGCTCTGTGCCGGGAGCATTTCGCCAGCGGAGCCGCCTGCACGATCCTCACAGGCGTCTACACGGAGAAAAAATCCTACGGGCGCATCCTGCGGGACGGAGAGGGCCGTTTCCTGCGCATCGTGGAGCAAAAGGACTGCACGCCAGAGGAAGACGCCATCCGGGAATACAACAGCGGCGTCTACGTTTTCTCCTGCCCCGCCCTGCTGGAGAGCCTGGGCAGGCTGAAAAGCGAGAACGCCCAGCATGAGTATTATCTGACGGACGCCCCCGCGCTGATCCATGAGGCAGGCGGACGGATCGCCCTCTGCCGCCGGGAACTGGGCAATGAGCTTCTGGGGGTAAACACCCAGCAGGAGCTGGAGGAGATCGACCGTCTGCTGCGGGAGCAGTAAGGACAACACATAAAGCTATTATAACTACATAAAGCTGCGGAGCCGCTTTTCAGCAGCTCCGCTTTTTTTATTCGATCCCGGCCAGGCTGCGGATCACCGCGCCGGCCAGCAGCAGGCCCGCCGTGGAGGGGACCCAGGACACGCTACCCGGAACGCTGCGTCGGCCCGGAGGCGGCGCCTCCGCCGGGGCGGGCTTCAGGGCCGTCTCGGGACTGTAGACCACGCGGGTATGCTCGATGCCCCGGGCCCGCAGCTCCTTGCGCAGAACCCTGGCCAGGGGGCAGTTCTGCGTCTTCGCCAGGTCCGTCACCTCGAAGCGGGTGGGGTCCAGCTTATTGCCCGTTCCCAGGGCGGAAATGATGGGAATGCCCCTGGATAGGGCCGTTTCGATCAGGTCCAGCTTGGCGGAGACCAGGTCGATGGCGTCCACGATATAGTCGTAGGGCCGGTCAAAGAAGGTTTCCCGGCTCTCGGCGGTATAGAGGGCGCAGAGGGCCCGGACCTCCGTTTCCGGAGAAATGTCCTTCG
>CAMVOG010000250.1 GCA_947169005.1 uncultured Clostridia bacterium
GAGGCGGACGTGGCGAAAATGAAGGACATCGGCAAGTTCCACGTCTTCGTCTGGGACCCGGCGGCGGACGAGGTCCATGAGGAGGACGCGGCCAAAGAGCTGGTGGACGCCATGCTGGGCCAGGGGCTCACGGCCTCCGGCCCCTCCGAGGGAAAGATCCAGATCAACGCCGCCGTGAAGGGCCTCTTTCGGCTGAATCGGGAGGCCCTGCGCCGCATCAATACGGTGGAGGACTACACCGTGGCCACCCGGCCCAACTTCACCCCGGTGGAGGCCGGGGAGAAGCTCTGCGGGGCCCGCATCGTGCCCCTGGTGACGAAGCGGAAGAACGTGGACGAGGCCGTGGCCATCGCCCGGGAGTGCTTCCCCGTCATGGAGGTGCTGCCCTACAAGCCCTTGAAGGCGGGCGTCGTCATCACGGGCAGCGAGGTCTATTACGGCCGCATCCAGGACCGCTTCGAGCCCGTCATGCGCGCCAAGCTGGGCGGCTACGGGGCCGAGCTCCTGGGCTTCACCAAATGTCCCGACGAGCTGGAGAAGATCATGGCCGCCGTGGACGCTTTTCTCAGGCAGGACGCGGACCTCATTCTGCTCACGGGCGGCATGTCCGTGGACCCGGACGATCTCACCCCCACCGCCATCCGGAACACGGGGGCGGAGCTGATCGCCGCGGGCATCCCCATGCAGCCGGGCAACATGCTCCATATCGCCCGCCTGGGCAAATGTACCCTCTTCGGCGTCCCCGGCGCCTCCCTCCATTCGCCCTACACGAGCCTGGACCTCTTCCTGCCCCGGCTCTTCGCGGGCCTGGAGATTACCCGGGCGGACGTGGCGGACCTGGGGGAGGGCGGCTTCTGCCTGGGCTGCAAGCCCTGCCATTACCCCAACTGCACCTTTGGAAGAAAGTAATCAGGAGTCAGGACTTAGTACTCAGGAGTCAGGAGGTTATGATATGTATACGGCAGCAGTCATCACCGTCAGCGACAAGGGCTTCGCGGGGGAGCGGGTGGACACAGGCGGCCCCCTGGTCTGCGAGCTTTTGAAGGCCGCGGGCTATGAGGTGGCCTACACCGCCCTGGTCCCGGACGATATTCCCCAGATCGCGGAGCAGCTCAAAAAATGCGCCGACGAGCTGGATATCGCCCTGGCCGTTACCACCGGCGGCACGGGCTTCTCCCCCCGGGACGTGACCCCCGAGGCCACGATCCAGGTCTGTGAGCGGCTGGCCCCCGGCATCCCCGAGGCCATGCGCTGGGAGAGTATGAAGATCACCAACCGCGCCATGCTTTCCCGGGCCCAGGCGGGCATCCGGGGCGGCACGCTGATCGTGAATCTCCCCGGCAGCCCCAAGGCCATCAAGGAAAACCTGGAGGCCGTCCTCCCGTCCCTGGACCACGGCCTGGAAATGCTCCGCGGCCCCAAACGCGACTGCGCGGAAGACAAATAATAAGATAAAAGATAAAGGATAAAAAATAAAAGATAAGAGATAGCGCCCGCACTCAACTTTTTGGAGTACGGGCGCTGTTCTGTGCCTGGAAGAGTATGGAATGAATGATAACGCAGTTTTTCCTGATTGCGTATCGGCCTTGCTCGGCAACGGTCAAAACAACGCGCCAACCCGTAGGGGCGCCCTGCGGGCGCCCGGGGAGGAGCGGCACAACAAGCCCGTTTTCAGCGCCTGGCGGCCAAAGGCCGCCCTTACGACCATGCAGACGAAACCCAATACGCAGGAATATCTCTTATCTCTTATCCCTTATCTCTTATCTTTTATCTTGATTTACACGAATTCCACCACGGACACCTCGTAGGCCACCCGCTCCTGGCTGCCCTCGGGGAGGAGCTTGGTGTATTTGCGGCTCTGCAGCCGCCCGCGCAGGCTGAGGCTTTGGCCGACGGCCCAGCCGCCCGCCTCCTCCGCTGCCCGGCCCCAGGCGATGCAGGGCAGATAGTCCGCCCGCCCGTAGCGGCGGTTCACCGCCAGCAGCAGGTCGCAGATCTCCCGCCCCATGGGGGTCCGCCGCAGAGTGGGGGCCTTGCAGAGGCTCCCCGTGAGGAAAACCTCGTTCACGTCCTCCCCCGGCGCGTCCCAGAGCTCCCGCGCGAAGACGCTCAGCACCAGACGGCTGCCCCGGCCACTGCGGTTGTTGAAGGAGCGCAGCTCCCCCTTTACGCCCAGCCGCAGGCCGGGGAAGAGCGCTCGCTCCCGCAGAAAGCCCTCGTCCAGCAGCAGATTCAGCCGATCCTCCGTGCCCGAGAGCCGCCGCACCGCCAGCGGCAGCGTATAAAAGCGCCGCTCCCGGCTGGCGTGGGAGAAAAGCGCCTCCCCCGCCGCGGTCCCCACCAGCAGCACCGTGTTGTTCCCCCGCATATCCTCCACGACGAACCACCTCTTTCGCTCATTTACAAGACAGCCTATGCGAAGGGGGAGGGGGATAGAACGGGGAAGGGAGATATGCCCACTTTCCCTCCAACATCAAAAAAGCCGCCTGGAAGGGCGGCACTTCGTAAGGAAGTGTCTCCTTCCGGCGTTTGCACACGATGTAATTGACCACACCAGTCAGTAATGTTATAATGATTAAAACAAATCGGCGTTTGTGAGGATGGATTATGAAAGTTTTGTTATGCGAGGATGCAG
>CAMVOG010000251.1 GCA_947169005.1 uncultured Clostridia bacterium
ACGAATCCACCCACAGCATTCTGTTTTTCGCTGCCAGAGTTTTTAGAGATGCCCAGTAGGCATTAGTTTTTATAAGGAGGCGCGGGAGCGGCAAAAGCCGCTCCCGCACTTATTCTCTCTGATACCTGATCTCTGGGCTCTGCACTATTTCAGCAATGCTTCGCCGACCTTATAAATGTCGCCCGCGCCGACGGTGAGGAAGATATCGCCCTCCCGGAGCTCCAGGCGCAGGGCCTCCTCCAGGGTGGCGAAGTCCGGGAAGTAACGGGCCCCGGGAATGCGCTCGGCAATGTCCCGGGAGGAGATGCCGATGGTGTTCTTTTCCCGGGCGGCGTAGATCTCCGCCAGGAAGCAGACGTCCGGCTGCTTGAGGACCTCAACGAAATCATCAAAGAGCGCCTTGGTGCGGCTGTAGGTATGGGGCTGGAAGGCGCAGACGACCCTCTTGTAGCCCATCTGCCGAACGGCGGCGAGGGTGGCCCTGAGCTCGCTGGGATGGTGGGCGTAATCGTCGTACACGTCGGCCCCGTTGAACTTGCCCTTGAATTCCACCCGGCGGCCCGCCCCGTGGAAGGCGGCCAGGCCCCGGGCGATGAGCTCCGGCGCGAGGCCCAGGGTGAGGGCGGCGGCGGAGGCGGCCAGGGCGTTATAGACGTTGTGAAGGCCGCCGATGGGCAGCTCGATCTCCGTGAGCTTCTCCCCGTTCCGCACAAGGTCAAAGGCCGTCGTGCGGCCGGGGCGGATGTTCCCGGCCCGCAGCTCCGCCTCCCCTTCGACGCCGAAGGTAAGGAGCTTCCGGCCCGTCAAACCGGCCAGCGCGGCCATGGTGTTGGCGTCGTCGGCGTTGGCAACCACGGTGCCGCCCTCCGGCACATTCTCGGCAAACTTGCGGAAGGAGTGCTTGATGTCCTCAATATCCTTGAAGAAATCCAGGTGATCCGCGTCCACATTCAGAATCACGGCCACGGTGGGAGTAAAGCTCAGGAAGGAATTGTAATACTCGCAGGACTCCATGACGATGGTATCCCCCTGCCCCACCCGGTAGCCGGATTTCAGCAGGGGCAGAGTCCCGCCGATCATCACGGTGGGGTCCGCCTCGGCGGCCATGAGGATGTGGGTGACCATGGAGGTGGTGGTGGTCTTGCCGTGGGTGCCCGCCACGCAGACAGCGTTGCGGTAGCCCTTCATGATGGCGCCCCAGGCCTGGGTCCGCTCAAAAACCGGGATGCCCCGCTCGTGGGCGGCGACGATCTCGGGGTTATCGTCGTGGACGGCGGCGGTGCGCACCACGAAGTCCCTGCCCTCCACGCTTTCCGCCAGGTGGCCGATGGTGACGGGGATGCCGGAGGCGCGGAGCTTCCGCACCGTTTCGCTCTCGTTCATATCCGAGCCGGTGATATCAAGGCCCATGCTGTGCAGCACCTCGCCCAGGGCGGACATGGAGACGCCGCCGATGCCGATGAGGTGGCCGCGGGAGCCGGGCCGCATATACGCAAAGAAATCCGATACGTTCATACTCTGCCTCCAGGGGCTTTATTCAAGGCCGCAGGACCTTTCATGTATTATAATCCTTTCAAGCCCCATTTACAATACGCGGCGCGGATTTTTTCTTTTCCGCCCGCGTGGGGCAAAAACTCTCTTGACAAGCCTATGGGCGTACAGTATTCTAAACAGAAAGGGCCCGGAAGGGTCCGTTCTGCAACAGGAGGCTTCTCATGCGCGTCATGATCGTCAGCGTCACCACAGGCTACGGGCACCACTCCACCGCCGCCGCGATCGCGGATTCCCTGCGGGCGGCGGGGGCCGAGGCCGTGGTGGTGGATATGTACAAATACTGCGGGGAGCTGGTCTTCCACGCCATGGACAAGGGCTATCTCACCGCCGTGGGTCCCCTCCGCCGGGTCTTCGGGCGCAGCTACCAGGCCATGGACCACAGCCGGGCCGCCCGCCGCCTTTCCACGGCGGTGGTGGGCAACCGCCTGCTGCGGGATCGCTTCGTTAACGTGTTCCACGGCTTTCAGCCCGACGTGGTGGTGACGCCCCACGTCTACTCCGCCTACGTGCTCAATGAGCTGAAGCGGGAGGGCCTCGTCACCGCCCCCGTCATCGGCATCATCACGGACTACTGCATCCACCCCTATTGGGAGGACTACGACGCTCTGGAATACATCGTCACCGCCAGCGAGCTGCTGACCCCCGCGGCCCTGTCCAAGGGCATTTCAGAGGGGCGGCTGCTGCCCTTCGGGCTCCCGGTGCAGCCCAAGTTCCTCAAACGGCTGGAAAAGAGCGAGGCCCGGGCGCTGCTGGGGCTGGAGGACCGGCCCACGGTGCTGCTGATGGGGGGCTCCATGGGCTACGGGCACATGGAGAACACCCTGCGGGAGCTGCTGGCGGGGCTGGAAGAGGCCCAGTTCGTCTGCGTCTGCGGGCACAATGAGCAGCTTGCCCAGGCCCTGCGGGCCCTGGCCGATCCCCGGCTGCGGGTGCTGGGCTTCGTGAACAACGTGGAGCAATACATGGACGCGGCGGACTGCATCGTCACCAAGCCCGGGGGCCTCACAGTGACGGAGCTGCTTGTGAAGGGCCTGCCCCCGGTGCTGACCCAGCCCATCCCCGGCCACGAGGAGGCCA
>CAMVOG010000252.1 GCA_947169005.1 uncultured Clostridia bacterium
GCGCCCTGAAGCTCTCCATGCCGCTGAGCGTCCTTTCCGCCATGCGGGAGGCCGGGCGGCGGCACGTCACCGTCAAGGGCGGCAGGGTCCTGGAAAAGCTCAGCGAGGCGGACACCGTCATTTTTGACAAGACGGGAACGCTGACCCACGCCTGCCCCACCGTGGCCCGGATCGTGCCCTTCAACGGGGAGGAGCCCGAGGAGCTGCTGCGCCTGGCCGCCTGCCTGGAGGAGCATTTTCCCCATTCCGTGGCCAACGCCGTGGTGCGCGCGGCCCGTGAGCGGGGACTGGAGCACCGGGAAATGCACAGCGAGGTGGAATACGTGGTGGCCCATGGCATCGCCAGCAGGGTGGGGGAGCAGCGGGTCGTTATCGGCAGCGCCCACTTCGTCTTCGAGGACGAGGGCGTCACGGTCCCGCCCGGGAAGGAGGCGGAGTTCCGTGCCCTGCCCGATTCCCTGTCCTGGCTCTATCTGGCGGTGGAGGGCTCCCTTGCCGCCGCCATCGGCATCTCCGATCCGCTCCGCCCCGAGGCGTGGGAGAGCGTGGAGCTGCTGCGGGCCGCGGGCGTGGGCAAGACCGTTATGCTCACGGGGGACAGCCGCGGCACCGCGGCCGCCATCGCCGCCCAGCTTGGCATCGACGAGTTCCGGGCCGAGGTGCTGCCCGAGGACAAGGCGGCCTATATCCGCGCCGAGCAGGCGGCGGGCCGCACCGTCGTGATGATCGGGGACGGCATCAACGATACCCCGGCCCTGTCCCTGGCGGACGTGGGCGTGGCCGTGGGCAGCGGGGCCCTCATCGCCCGGGAGGTGGCGGACGTGACCATCGCCGCCGAGGACTTGCGGGAGCTGGTGCTGCTCAAGCGGCTGGCGGACGGGCTCATGGCCCGCATCCGGGGCAACTACCGCTTCGTCATGGGCTTCAACGGGGCGCTTATCGTCCTGGGCGCCCTGGGGCTCCTGCCCCCAGCGGTCTCCGCCCTGCTGCACAACGGCTCTACGCTGCTTTTGAGCATGCACAGCCTCACGCCCCTGCTGCGAGAGTAAAACCGAATAAAACGCGCGCCGTGGGATCACCCCGCGGCGCGTTTTTCAATCAGACAGGCGGGTCATCAGCCCGTTCAGAACCTGCTCGATGAGGAACAGGGCCCCCTCCAGCCCCAGATGGGTCTTGGGGATCAGGTCCGTATAGCCCATGCCGGGCAGACTGACCTCTATGCCGCAGAAGACGCGGTTTTTCAGCTTCAGCTCCGCGATCACGTTGGCGTCGGAAAAGACCAGCTCCGCCTCCTCGGGCGGGGAGGCCGCCATGCCCAGGTAGTCCGTGAGAAAGGCGCGATAGGCCTTCTCCATGGCCGGGAAGGTTTTCACGAAGAAGCGGGAGCCCCGGGGCCGCCCGCTGCTCTGATAGATCTGGTCGATCTTGTACCAGGCCAGGCCGCGGGCCCTTTCGCTTTCCGCCAGCACCGGGGCGGGGGAGCGGCCCAGAAGGCGGCATACGTCCCTGATGAAGCGTTCCGTGGCCTCGAAGCCCACTGGAGCCGTGGGGCAGAGATACCAGGGCGTGCCGCAGTCCTCCTCCAAAAGCCGGGCGGCGTCCAGCCCCAGCTCCGGGTAGAGGACGACGTTCAGCTCCGCCTCGGGCAGTCTGCGCAGCTCGTCGAGCGAGGAGCCCGCGCATAGGACGGAGTTTACCTCGATGCCGCAGAGCCCCAGCAGCCGTTTCAGCTCCCGGCTATCTCCCTCGCAGTAGCGCTGCCAGATGGAGAGCCCCAAGAGGTTCACGCCCCGCTTTTTCGTCGGCGGCGTCTGCCAGAGGCCCCGCCCCACCTGGGTCAGCAGGGCGCGGAGCGCCTCGGCGTAGCCCTCCTCAAAGGAGGTGGAGAGACCGGGGGATTCCAGCATCACGGCCCGGGTATCTCCCAGCTCCCGGCGGGCAAGCTCCAGCATGTTGTCCCCGATGAGGGAGGCACCGGGGGAGTTCACCACCGCCAGCAGGTCAAAATCGATGTTCTCCCGGATGAAGCGCAGGGCGGCCTGGACCTTATCCCCGCTGCCGTATACGAAGTCCTCACCGTCCAGGTAGGTGCAGGGCACCTGCTCCTGGCGGAAAAACCAGTCGTTGAGATAATTGTAGTCCACGGGTACCCGCTCGCCGCCCTCCTCCACGGGCAGGTAGAGAATGGGCCGGACGGCCAGAAACTGGGAGGTGGTGCTGTGGTAGAAGCGGCAGCCCATGGGCCCGTTCAGCAGCACCACGGTGTTGCGCAGCCCCTCCAGAGCGAAGATCATGCCCGTCAGACTGTCAGGCGAAATGCTTTTCAAACAGGGCTCTGTCATTGGCCCAGCCTCCTTCCGCTTTTTCCTCCAGCAGCAGGGCCCAGTGCTTCAGCACGTGGACGCCAGCCTGAAAGCCCACCCGCGGGTTCATGGGCACGTTGTCCAGCACGTAGTCTCCCGGCGGTACGGCGGAGGTGTAGTTGGACAGCACGATATCCGGCTTCACCGCCCCGATCCGCTCCATGACCACCCGCCAGTCCGCGATCTCCTCGATCATGGGGTAATCCTCCGGGTGGGCCGTCACGGTCATATCCCGGTGCAAATAGTTCAGCACGCCGATC
>CAMVOG010000253.1 GCA_947169005.1 uncultured Clostridia bacterium
TCATGCAGCCGTGGCTGGGGGCGATGTGCTTGCCTTCGCCGTGCATATCCGCCTCGGCCAGGATGGCGGACATGCCGTATTTCTCCTTGATGCGCTTGAGCTCGCTGGCGATGATGTCGGTCGCCTCATCCCAGGAGATGCGGACGTAACGGCTCTTACCGCGGTTTTGGGGGTTCCGCTCGCCGTTGGGGTCCCAGTCCACTCTCTTGAGGGGGTAGCGCACGCGGTTATTGGAATACACGCGCTTCTTATAGGTGAGATAATAGCTGGCGGGAAGCGAATGATGAGGGGGCTCGAAGCTGGAGCCGTGCGCCTCGATCTTCCAGGGGTTCTTGCTCTCCCAGTCATGATTCTCGTCGTAATAGAACGGGCGGATACGGGTGATCTTTCCGTCCTTGTCCGACTCGACCACAGTGGGCAGACCGGCAGCGGGGCCCATCAGGCTCGCGGCCTTCAGAACGCGCTTGTCGGCCTTTACGTCTACTTTGGCTTTGGACATGGCTTTGGATTCCTCCTTTGACTTAATATGGCATTCTTTCCTGCGTTTGCTTGCGGACATATATAAAGGTCTCACACTATTGTACCGCATAAAAAAGGAAAAATCAACGGCTGAATCTGTAAAAACGCCATAAAAAATATGCGACATTTTGTAATGAAACAGCGTGAATCTGCAACGTGAGTATAAGGCCACCCAACCTCAGAGGAAGGCGGCGTTTTTCGGCGGATGCGGTTGACAAAGGCCGCCCCTCTGATATAGAATTATTGAAAAAGGTTTATATATGATCCTTTATGGACTATGCATGATCGAAAGGAGGACGCCTGATTTTATCATCGGGCCGATCACCATGAGCAATCCGTATTTCCCCCATCTCTTTGAGCCCATCCGCCTGGGCAAGACCCTTTTCCGCAACCGCATTTTCGCCTCCCCCCAGGATTTTGCCAATCTGACGGAGGACGGCTTCCTCACCCAGGAGGCCATTTCCTTCTATGAGATCAAGGCCCGGGGCGGCTTCGCCTCCGTTTGCGTGGGCGACTGCGTGGTGGACTCCGAATGGGGCCTCAACCACCGCTTCAAGCTCCACGGGGACCAGGTGAAGGCCAAGATCAACCTGTCCCGCACCGCCGCCGCCATCAGCCGTCACGGGGCCGTGGCCAACGTGGAGCTGGGCCACAGCGGCAAGTATTCCTACGTGCTGGCGGATAAGCAGGGCTTCACCTACGGGCCCATCGACGAGGTGCTGGACGGGGGCATCCCCGTTCACGCCATGACGGAGGAGCAGATCGAGCGCGTCATCAACAAATACTATGCCGTCGCCGCCTTCGTCAAGCAAAATGGCTTTGGCATGATCAATCTCCACGGCGGCCACGGCTGGCTCATGACCCAGTTCATGGACCCCCGCAACACCCGTAAGGACCGCTGGGGCGGCAGCCTGGAAAACCGCATGCGTCTGCCCCTCGCCATCGTGGAGGCCGTGCGGAAGGCCGTTGGCCCCGCCTACCCCATCGAGTTCCGCATGAGCGGCGACGAACTGATCCCCGGCGGCTATCATCTGGACGAGGCCGTGGAAATGTGCAAGATGCTGGATGGGAAGATCGACCTTTTCAATATCTCCGTGGGGCACCATGAGGACGACTCCACCGCCTGCATTACACACCCCTCCATGTTCCTGCCAGACGGCTGCAACGTGAAGTACGCCGCCGAGATCAAAAAGCACGTTCAAACCCCCGTGGAGGCCGTGGGCGCGCTGACGGACGTGAACATGATGGAGGAGCTGATTGCCTCCGGCACCGTGGACGTGGTACAGCTCGGCCGCCAGTCCCTGGCGGACCCGGATCTGCCCCTCAAGGCTGCAACGGGCCGGGCCGACGACATCACACGCTGTATGCGCTGCGTCACCTGCTTCCACAGCTCCACCGCCAACGGCTTCTACCGCTGCGCCGTGAATCCGGCCATCGGCAAGGAGAACGAGCGGATGTACCTCCCCCCTGCCCGGGTGAAGAAAACGGTCCTGGTGGCCGGCGGCGGCATCGGCGGCATGCAGGCAGCCCTCACCGCCTCTCAGCAGGGCCACAAGGTCATCCTGCTGGAAAAGTCCGACAGACTGGGCGGCGTCCTGCGCTGCGAGAAGGATATCCCTTTCAAGGCCCGGCTGGACGATTATCTGAACGTACAGGAGCGCCGCGTCCTGCGCTCGGACGTGGAGCTGCATCTGAACACCGCCGCCACCCCCGACTCCGTCGCGGCCTGGAAGCCCGACGTGATCGTGGCGGCCCTGGGCTCCCGCCCCGTGGTGCCCACCTTCCTGCCGGGCTATGACCGGGGGAACGTGATGGGAGCCGAGGAGGTCTACTATCATCCGGAGAAGGTCGGCAAGCGAGCCGTCATCATCGGCGGCGGCCTTGTGGGCGCGGAGCTTGGCATCTACCTGGCGGACACCCACGGGCGGGACGTAACCATCGTGGAGATGCTGGACCATATTTCCGGCACCGATACCCCTTGCAAGGGCGGCAAGCTCCCCGACAGGCCCCAGCCAAGCACCGGCGAGCGGCTGAACCCACGTATCAGCTACAAGGGCCACAAGCTGGTA